>CAZOSR010000005.1:0-27762 GCA_964582445.1 uncultured Coriobacteriaceae bacterium
GGTGTTCCACCCAAGCGCCACTTCCACGTGGCCCTCAGTGCCCTCAGCCTCGAAGTAGATGGGCTTCGCGTGGATCGTCTCGCGCTTCTCGTTCAGGTACTTGACGAAGTCCACGATACCGCCTGCGTAGCGGAACTCCTCGCGCCTGGGCTCCAGCTCCCGCTCGTCGGTCAGCATGATCTTGAGATTCTTGTTCAGGAATGCTGTCTCGCGCATATGTGAGGCGATGACGTCCCATGAGAACTCCGTCGTCTCAAAGATGTCCGGATCCGGCCAGAAGGTGACCTTCGTACCGGTGGCCTTCGTCTTTCCCGTCGAGGTCAACTGCTTGACGGTCTTGCCGCGCTCGAACGACATCTCCCAGATCTTGCCACCGAGCCTGACCTCGACATCAAGCTGCGTAGAGAGCGCGTTGACCACGCTCACACCCACGCCGTGGAGTCCGCCCGAGACCTTATAGCCGCCGCCGCCGAACTTGCCGCCGGCATGAAGCATGGTGAGCGCCACCTCGACGCCTGGCTTGCGGTACTTGGGGACATTGTCGATCGGGATACCGCGCCCGTTGTCGGTGACCGAGACAGAGTTGTCCTGGTGGATGACGATGTCGATAGCAGTACAGTGACCGGCTAGAGCCTCATCGACCGAGTTGTCCACGATCTCATACACGAGGTGGTGGAGTCCTTTCGGCCCTGTTGAGCCGATATACATCCCTGGACGCTTGCGGACGGCCTCGAGCCCCTCGAGGACCTGGATGTCTTTTCCTGAGTATGTGCTTTCGGGCACTATCTCTCCTCTGTCAGATGCGTGCCGGGTGCCGGAGCGAGGGGGTGTCCTGACCACGATATGTAGTCATTCTCCCTGGTAAAGTATACCACAAGTGGTGTCCTGACCGCCCTTCTGGGAGCGCCGTGATCCACCCTTGCCTTAGGCCCCCCGCGACCCCTTCTTGAGTGCAAGATCCTTCAACATCACCCGCAGGGCTACCTCCCGCAACTCGGGGTCTTCGATCGCCTTGGCGATGTGAGCGGCCTGATCTCGCTCCACGTCACTCAGTTCTGCCGGGACCACCGGGTCGGGCTCGTATGCGGCCTCTCCGCTCTCAACCACTTCAGTCCACACTCGCTCCGCCTCGACACGCTTCGATACAGTGAAGCGCAAAGATGTAACCGGGTCCTTACCGAGCCGTGCATTGAGCCTATCCATCAGATCACCAGACATAAGAGACAGCTCATTGGCCCAGGCTGGTGAATCCACGAACACCACCAGCTCCCCTCCCTCACGGAGCGCGAAACCCTGCGTATGGCGGGCGATGTCGGGGCCGACGACATCGCGCCACAACCCCACGGCGCGCGCGCTGTGTCGCTTGCCAGATGTATCGATGCGCCCGAGGACTCCCTCCACCGCATCGCCGAGCAGTTGCGCCTTCTTCGCCCTGCGACTCATGAACCCACCCCGATCGGTACCACGAGCGCTGACTTAAGAAGTGCGGGGTCGAAGTACCCCGTGTTGGTCGTAGTCACGAAGGTCTGGATGTCTTTCTGAATGAAGTCCGTGAGTGCCGCGCGTCGCGTGGCGTCAAGCTCGGACATGACGTCGTCGAGCAGCAGGACGGGGGTTCGTGAGATGACCGTGTTGACCACGCCCACCTCCGCCAGCTTCCACGCAAGTGCAATGGTGCGCTGTTGTCCTTGACTCGCGAACGACCGAGCATCTCTGCCGTCCACCATGAACACAACATCGTCGCGGTGGGGTCCTACGAGCGTCACCCCCCGTGCTCGCTCCTCATGAGCACGGGCGTGCAAGTGCACGCGAAGCGCGTCCGCGACTGTGGGGTGGTCGATATCGTGCGTGATATCGATGGATCCGATGCCACACCTATCCACCAGGCTCACATCGAGCGTCTCTCCCCCAGACAGGCGGGCGTACGTGGGTGATATCTCAGCCACGAGCCTTCGCAGGAGCCGCCTCCTGTGCGTGTAGAGACGCGATCCAAGGTCGACCAACTGGGTATTCCAGGGCTCGATCACAGCCTGATGAGCACAGTCACGCAGTAGGCTGTTGCGCTGTTTGACCACTCGAACGTAATCTCGCCGCAGCGCTCCATAAACCACGGACAGTTGCTCGCCGAGTGAATCCAGACTCGCTCGCCGTTGCTCGGCTGGCCCCTTCACCATTCCAAGATCATCGGGAGTGAACGTGACTACGGGGACGAATCGTGTGGCGTCCGTGGCTTTCCTCTTCCGCAGACCCCCGACACTCCAGATGCGAGTACCACTGGTATCGATGGATAGGGAGACGTCGATTGGCGGGATCTCCCCATGGGTTGTCATTTGGATGTATGCCGATGGCGATCCCCACCCCACAAGATCTGGCCACCGTGGCCTCCTGAACGATACCCCTGTGCAGACGACCTGGATGGCCTCGATGGTGTTCGTCTTGCCGGCTGCATTGGGTCCCACGAGGACCGTCAGCGCCTTATGGGGCTCGAGATCCCACGCGTGGATGTTTCGAAAGTCCCTCAGCTCTATCCGTGAGATACGCACGCTGTTCTCTGTGTGCCTCTAGCTGATGCGGACAGGCATGAGCAGGTACGTGAACCCGTTACCTTTGTCTGTTGTGATCACGCCCGGTTTAAGGGGACTTGTCGTTTCAAGGGCGACCGTATCACCCTCGGCGACCGCTACACCATCCAACAGGTATGCGTGGCTGAATGCGATTTCGATATCCTCGCCTTCGGGCGTCGCTTGTACATCCTCGCACGCTTCACCGACATCTTGTGAGGTGGCTGACAACTGCACGGTGTGATCGGTCGTGTTCACTGTCACACGGATAGGTGCGTTGTGTTGAGCCATGAGGGAAACCCTCTTGACGGCCTCAAGCAACTCCAGTCGATCGACGACAACCCGTGTCACATACTCCTTCGGGAGAAGCTGGCGGTAGTTCGGGAATGTCCCTTCGATGCGCCGTGAGATGAATGTCGTGTTCCCAAACGTGAAGATGACCTGATTCTCAGAGACGCCGAGTGAAACGGTCTCTGCAGAGCCGATGAGCTTGGCAACATCTTCCATCGCCTTCCCGGGCACAACGAGCTCGATACCACCGCTCAACCCGGATACCGGCGCCTCTTTGACGCACAAACGATAGGAGTCCGTGGCCACCATTCTGAGAGTCCCCTCTTCAACAACAACCAGTATCCCGGTGAGAATCGGGCGGGTCTCATCGCGACTGACCGAGCGAGACACTTGATGGACAACATGCGAGAACTCTTCGGATGGAAGTGAGACTGTCTCGGCAGGAGTCACTTCCGGGAACCTCGGGTAATCATCCGCTGCAAGAGTCTTCATTGTGAAGGATGACTGACCACAGGTGATCTTGGCGTTTCCCACTCCGGCGGCCTCAATGGTCACACTTGCTTCTGGGAGACTACGGACGATGTCGGTCAGCAGCTTCCCGGGTAGCACCGTTTGTCCTGCATCTTCGATCTTGGCTTGACAGGATGTCTTGATGGATACCTCGAGGTCGGTGGCCTGGAAGATGGTCTTATCCCCCAACGTGGAGATATGTATCCCTGAGAGGATAGGGAGTGTCGTTCTCGAGGAAAGACCTCGTGACACGGTCGATAGTGCATCGAGCAGTTCTCCCCGTGCGATCGAGATCTTCATACGATGCCCTCTCTCCTAATGTCTTCTTATTAATCAATCACAGTATCAGTAGTAATAGGGCCTGTGGATGATGTGGAGGGTGTGTGTCTCGCCTGGTCAGGGCCTCCGTATACGGTGTGGAACAACTGTGGGTGGAATGTTCCCATCCATCCACATATCAACATCCCCACACATCCATCCACAGTAATGCCAACCACTCCACAGGACTTGTCACAGCCTATCCATAGGGCCTGTTAATTCTTCTGTCTCACCATATTGGTCAGTGTCTGTATCTGATTGTAGACATCACGTTGCTCGTTTATGAGCCGCTGGATCTTCGAGTTGGCGTACATCACTGTTGTGTGGTCGCGTCCGCCGAACTCACCACCGATCTTCGGCAACGAGTAGTCGGTCAACTCGCGACAAAGATACATAGCCACCTGCCGGGGAAACGCGATCGCTTGCGACCGCTTGTCCCCAACAAGATCGGCGCGGGATATCTGATAGAAACGGCAGACTTCCTGCTGGATAGTGCTAATGGAAATCGGTTTCACTGAACGCTCAGGGAATGTGTCTTTGAGGACCGCTTCGGCAAGTGCAAGGTCTATGGGGCGTTGGGACACCGAGCTGTAAGCGGCAACCCTGACCAGCGCTCCTTCAAGCTCACGTATGTTGCTCGAAAGTCGCTCAGCGATGTAGGCGAGCACATCATCAGGAGCGGCGACACGCGCCATGTCCGCTTTCCGCCGGAGGATGGCAATACGTGTCTCAAGGTCGGGTGGCTGGATATCAGCAATGAGGCCCCAGCCGAACCGGGTACGAAGACGCTCTTCGATGTTTCCGATCTCGGCTGGTGGGCGATCGGAGGTCATGACGATCTGTTTCCCAGCCTCGCGCAGTGTGTTGAATGTGTGGAAGAACTCCGTCTGGGTGGTCTCCTTACCCTGGATGAACTGGATGTCATCAATCAAGAGGACATCGTTTTCCCGGTATGCACGACGGAAACCCTCTGTTCGATTCTTGTCACGATCGCCGATCGACCGGATGAAGTCATTGGTGAACTGCTCGCTCGTGACGTATTTGACCCGCATATGGGGGTAGCTGGAACGGACGTATGATCCGATCGCTTGAAGAAGGTGGGTCTTCCCGAGGCCAGCTCCACCGTAGATGAACAAGGGGTTGTATGCGGTTCCAGGAGCCTCGGCAACCGCCAGCGCCACATGGTAAGAGAACTGGTTCGATGGACCGACAACGAACGAGTCAAAGGTGCAGTTGGGTTCGAGCTCGGCGGACGGGACCACAGGGGTCTCACGGCTCACCACTAGAGTGGTCTCAGGCTCCGTGGGTTGAGGCTCCGGTGTGGAGCCGACGACGCGATCGGTTCCAGGCACGCTGAAACGAACAACCATAGGCGCGCCTGTCACCTGGGTGAGGGCGGACGACAGCAGGCCTGAATAACGCGACTCAAGCCAGTCGCGCGCGAAGTCGTTCTGAACACCAACGACCATCTCATGTTCAATGATGCCAAGAGGGGCCGTCTGCTCGAACCACGTCTTGAACGTGGGTGTATTCAGTTCACCCCGAACGACGTCGAGCGTGTCCTGCCAGACCTGCTGCACATCCATCGTTCAACAACCCCTTACTGTCCGAACAGTGCATCGAGGCACTGGATTCCATCTTCAGTGAGAATGCGTTTGCCCGAGGCATCCGCCTCGACAAGACCAAGAGCGGCAAGATGCTCCAGGTCGCGGTAGGCCGTGGAAAGGCCCACACCGAGTTCACGGGCGACGAGAGATGGGCCGATTGAGCCGAGCTCCATCACGAGGGAGAGAACCTGTTTGTGTCGCACCGACAACCCAAGCGATTGATCGCTGACTCGCCCCTGCGCTGCAGTAAGCGTGATGGGTGGCGATGGTGTGGTGGGACAAGCAGGGGGTACCACCCTGAGGGTGACAACGGTGCCCGAGCCAAGGTTGTCGTCGACCTCTATCGTGCCGTCCGAGAAGGTCAGACACTCGCGTGCCACCGGCAAACCAGAGCCCACACCCTTGATCACGCACTTCATGTTGTCTGTGGCTGTAGTGAACCCGGGCAGGAAGGCGCGGTCCTTGTCCTTGATGCCAGGGCCTTGATCTGCGAACCGCAGGGTATTACCCCCATCCAGAACACTGACGACAACCTCATCAAAGCCAGCGTGTATGAAGTTCTCGACAATCTCCCGTATCACCATATAGGGAACCTTGCCGCCCGCTTCGTGTGAGATCTGATAGGTGCGGGTCGCAAGGTCATCGATGAGGCTGCGCGGTGTCTCACGGGCGACCCGCTCTACCCGGGGAGACGATGTGAGGTTGTCGTAGACGGCGATGAGCGCGGGCCCAGGAGGGTGGATCGCCGCGTCGTGTGTGAGTGCCGGTGTGTCAACCGCAGGGGTTTGTGTCTCGCGAGTTGTGGTGTTGTTAGAAAGTGACTCCACGAAACCCCCCTATGTGAGCCGTATTCCACCGAGTAGTCCACAAGCGTGCAGAATCAGTGCGGTTGAAAAGCCCCTGGTAGATGGCGTATCCGAAAGCCTCACTTACACCTTGAGGCACAAACAGTGACAATCGTTTAACAGGCGTTTTCTCAGTTATCCACAATCCTTTCCACACCTGTGGATGGAGTTTCCAGAAAGCCAATCGAACACACCCCCGAACACGCAGGTAGAGGCAGTTCAAGCCTGTTTGAGGGGTTTCCATCGCGGTCAGCCCTGTGGGGAACTCACAATCGGGCCTCATTGATGGATAGATCGTGGAACAACCCAGAAGAAGGGTTGACACGATTGTGGATAACCTGTATCGGCGCAAAGCCGAGTAAATGGAAGCATCAGGGAAAGTAGGCCGTTTACCAGCGGTTTTTCAAGGATCAGTAGCCACATGCCGCACTGTTGGAGCGCCGCCGATTCTAGCAAACGCGAGGGGTGGCCCACAATGATACCCGAGCGGTTATCCACAGGCAGGACGTGCTCAGCTCCAGGGTTTTCCACAGTATCCACAGATTCCGCAGCAATTTTCACCCCACGCAAAGGGGTTCGTTGAACAGGAGCCGGAAACACCGCACGCGGGACCAGAAACCCAGCGCGTCAGCCGTTAGGGTTCGGGTACATTGACACCCCCGAGCACGCGCCTATATAATCGCCAAGCTTGTGCCCGGGTCAGGCCCGGAGCGCCGAATGGAGGGACAGAAGTGAAGCGTACGTACCAGCCGAACAATCGGAAGCGTGCCAAGACGCATGGATTCCGCAAGCGTATGTCGACGCGTGCCGGCCGCGCGATTCTCGCAGCCCGTAGGCGTAAGGGGCGGAAGGTGCTCTGCCCGAGCGCCGCGTAGTCGACGGTCAGTCGGGCCGAAAGGGTGGCCCATGGAAACGATCACGAACGCGAGCGAGATCGATCACATCTTCAAGTGCGGCAGGAGGGTGACGAGCGGGGTTGTCACGCTGATCGCGCTTCAAACACCAGAGGCACGCGGCCACTTGGGCCGCGTGCTTTTCGTCGCGGGCAAGCGGATCGGCGGCGCCGTTGTGAGGAACCGCTCGAAGAGAGTGCTGCGCGCCGCCGTTCGGCGCACTGGGGGGCCGTGGCCCCACTGGGATGTGGTTCTCATGGCTCGCGCGGGTGCAGGGAAGAGCGGACCTGAGTCTCTCGACGATTCGATTCGCAGCGGCTTGCGGCGTCTTGGAGTGGTCGATCGATGAGAAACCCAGTGACGATAGTCGCTCTCGCCGGCATCACCGTATACCGGCGAGTGCTCTCCCCCCTACTTCCACGCAGCTGCAGGTTCACGCCCACGTGTTCCGCGTACGCTTACACGGCGATCGAGCGATACGGCATCGCGCGAGGTGGGTTGCTCGCAGTCAAACGCCTAGCACGGTGCCACCCATGGAACCCCGGGGGCTACGACCCGGTGCCGTGACGCGCGCGCGTGGTATATAGTGTGAGAACTATGGAGACCCCCGGTAAGGAACCGGAGTGGAACTGAACCCGCGAAGGCCTACTGCCAGACCCGAGGAGGGTGGCGTTTCGTGCTTGCACCTATCGAGAAACTGCTGTTTGACGTACTGCAGGTCTTGTACGGGGTGGTTCATGATTATGGCTTTGCAATCATCCTGCTGACGGTTGCGATCAGAGCCATCTTGCTGCCACTTACCATAAAGCAGACGAAGTCCATGTACGAACTCCAGCGAATCCAGCCGAAGATCAAGGAACTGCAGGAGAAGCACAAGAACGACAAAGAGAAGCTTCAAGAGGAGACCCTGAAGTTCTACCAGGACAACAAGGTCAACCCGTTCGGGGGCTGCCTCCCCATGCTGCTGCAGATGCCGGTCTTCTTTGCGCTGTTCCGCATGCTCGGGACTGCGGGAGAGACGCCGGGTTTGTTTCCCCAGTACATCCAGACGCTTTCTGACTCTGCTGCAGCTGCGCAGTCACGGTTCTGGATGATTCTTCCAGACATCACCACGTCCGCCAGCCAGGTCTACTCGGGCGAGGGGTTGGCTGCCGCCCTTCCCTACCTTGTGTTTGTACTGCTATTTGGAGCGAGCACGCTCGTGCCGCAGTTGCTGCAGCCTGGAGCGCAGGCGCAGCAGAAGCAAACCGCGTACATAATGTCAGCGATGATGTTGTTCTTCGGCTGGAGCGTGTCCGCCGGGGTGGTCTTGTATTGGGTGACCCAGGGCCTGCTCGGTGTGATACAGCAACTGATCCAGACGAGAATCTACAAGTCCCGGGAGGCACAGGCATGAGACACGAAGTCACCGTCGAAGGCCCGTCCGTGGAGGAGGCGATCGACGCCGCATTGGAGGAGATGGGCGTCCAACAAGACGCCGTCCAATTCGAGGTGCTTTCAGAGCCAGGGCGAGGCTTGTTCAAGGGAGGGTCAACACCGGCGCGGGTCCGTGTCTGGCTCAAACCCGGCATCGACCTCGATGTGTCCGACCCTGAGGAAGAGGGGCACATCAGTGAGACAGCGGACGATGTGCAGCCTGAGCACGAGCAAGAGTTGACCGATGACGAACTCGATGCCATCGCTGACACCGGGGCGGAGGCGATCAAGGCCATACTGGGTTCCTTCGGCATCGAGGCTGCCATAGATGAGTATGAGGGAGACGAGGGAGAGATCATCCTGGACATCACAGGCGATGATCTCGCGGTGCTGATAGGGCGGCATGGACGCACACTGGATGCCCTGCAGGTCATCGTGTCTACGATCACCAACCGCAAGCTCGACACCAGGTACCCCTTGGTTGTGGATGTATCAGGCTACCGCCATCGCCGCCGGCTGAAGCTCGAGGAGATCGCCCGTGGAGCCGCGGATCGGGCGGTGCGACAGCGGCGCGCGGTTCAGCTGCGTCCCATGAGCAGCTTCGAAAGGCGCGTCGTCCATGTGGTCCTGCGGGACGATCGGCGGGTCACCACGGAGAGCGAAGGGGCGGAGCCGAGAAGAATGGTGGTTGTACACCCCAGATAGGATCTCGAGACAGTGAGACCAGCGGGGCCCGCGAATGCGGGCCCCGCTGTTTTCGACGTGATCAACCCGATGCGTCGCGCAACTCACTCGATCTCGACACGCGTGCCGGCGTCCTGATAACGCCATGCGGCCGGGCGAGTCCCTGGTGGGAACCGACGAGGCAGAGTGGTCCTGTGGGAGAGCGCACCCGATTGACTTGCGGATATGTGGGTCGGACGTTGTGGGGCGACTGAAATCACAGGATGAGTGATTCGTGTCAGAGGCGCCGCTGTGAGGATTGCAGCGGAGCTGCATTGGACGAGTGTTTCACGTGAAACGGGTGACCTTCGTGGTTCTCACTCTTGTCGGCGCAGGTGAGATAGCGGAAGATGTTTCACGTGAAACCATCAGGGACAGCACTCCCGAGCATCGAACGCATCCGTGCGGCGCTGGATTGCGCAGGCATTGGGGCTACCGAGGAGCAGTTACAGCAACTGGCGGCCCATGCGGCCGTGGTTCTCGATGCAAACACGACCACGAACCTGACACGCATCACAGAACCGAACGACTTCGTCCGACTCCACATTCTTGACTCGTTGATGCCATTGACGTTTGTCGACCTGCTTCAGGGGTCGGTGATCGACATAGGAGCTGGAGCGGGCTTCCCTGGAATCCCGCTCGCGATCATGGGTGCAGAGGTCACGCTCTGCGAGGCGCGCCAGAAGAAGGCGGTGCTGCTCGAGCGCTGGTCCAAAGAGTTGCACTTGGACGTAGTTGTTCATGCGATCAGGGCGGAGGAGCTCATTGTGTCCGGGGGTGGGTTCCAGTGGGTCATTGCACGCGCAGTCAGCTCTCTATCGTCCCTTGTTGAGCTGGCCGCACCACTACTGAAACCAGGTGGGTGCCTTGTTGCTATGAAGGGCGTGCGGGACTCCGAAGAGGAGGCTCGGGGCGTGAAGGTCGCGGGCATGGCAGGCCTGGTAGTGGGGGCCGTACATGAGTACCTACTGCCGAATGGACCTGAGAGAAGGACCATTTACATACTTCGTCGGGAGAATCCGCCCCAAGTCGTGCTTCCTAGACGAGCCGGACTTGCCCAGAAGCAACCTCTTGCGTGAGGAGCGTTCACCGGCGGGCTGTTGGACCGTATACTGAGCATGGATCTACGAGTGAAGGAGGAGGATCGATGGTCGACTCCGAGACCAGCAGCGGCTCCGTGGTCGGGCGGCCGGCGTCGGTGCTTGCTGTGGTGAACCAGAAGGGTGGCGTGGGCAAGAGCACCACCGCCGTGAATCTGGCATCCAGCCTGGCCGAAGAAGGGCAGAAGGTTCTTCTCGTCGATCTGGACCCGCAGGGCAATGCCACGTCAGGCTACGGCCTGGACAAGAACCAGCGCGAGCAGTGCATCTATGACGCGTTGCTCGGAGAGGTGCCGATAGAGCAGTTGATCGAGCCTGTTGAGGTCGAAGGTGTATTCGTGGTTCCTTCGACAATCCAACTCGCCGGCGCCGAGATCGAACTCGTTTCGGCCTTCAGCCGCGAGACGAAGCTGAAGACCGTCCTTCAGCCCGTGGTCGACGATTTCGACTTCGTGATCGTTGACTGCCCCCCCTCTCTCGGTTTGCTGACGATCAACGCGCTCACTGCGGCCAATGGCGTCTTGATACCAGTGCAGTGTGAGTACTACGCGCTGGAAGGGCTGACGAAACTCCTCGAAACGGTGCGTTTAGTCAAGACACAGCTGAATCCAGCACTGGAAGTGTTCGGTGTGGTGATGACCATGTATGATCGCCGCACGAAGCTGTCGCAGCAGGTGGCTGATGAAGTGAGAGACTTCTTCGGAGATCGAGTGTTCGACACCTTGATTCCGCGAAGCGTGCGGCTCTCGGAAGCGCCGAGCTTCGGACAGCCAGGCATTCTCTACGATCCGGCAGGTCGTGGGACAGATGCGTACAGACAATTGGCGAAGGAAGTGGTTGCCCGTGTCTAAGCGAGGTCTCGGCAAGGGGCTATCCGCGCTGATTCCAGGTGCGGGTCAAGAGGTGGGCGGCGAGGTGCTTGAGCTTGGCTTGGATGAGATGGCACCCAACCCGAACCAACCACGTACGGAGATAAACGAAGGCCAGATAGCTGAGCTTGCGGACTCTATCAAGAAGGTCGGTGTTCTACAGCCCATTCTGGTTCGCGCTCATGGAGCGGGGTACCAGATCATTGCGGGCGAGCGGCGGTGGCGCGCATCGAAGGCCGCGGGCCTCCAGCGTGTGCCTGTGCGCGTGATGGCCATAAGCGACACTGAGGCCCTTGCACTCGCACTGATTGAGAACCTGCAGCGCGCGGACTTGAATCCCATTGAGGAGGCGCGGGGATATCGACGTCTCATCGCCGAGTACGGGATGACACAGGCCGAGCTCGCAGATCGAGTCTCGAAATCACGCTCTGCGGTCACCAACACGCTGCGTCTGTTGGACCTTCCGGAGGACATCCAGGAACTGCTGTATGACGATAAGCTCAGTGCAGGACATGCACGGGCGATACTCTCGGTGGCAGATGACGATCGTCGTCACACGCTGGCTCGGAAGTGCGTCGATGAAGGGCTTTCGGTCAGAGAGGCGGAGAGCCTGGCTAAGCTACTTGCTGCAGGAGCGAGCATATCGAGCCCGAGGGCGGTCACGCCGAAGTCGTATCGCGTTGTGGCTAGGAAGCTCAGGCGCCTTCTCTCGACGAACGTGAGGGTCAAGCAGACGGCCAAGAAGGGGAAGATTGAGATAGACTTCCACGATGAAGGCGATCTCGAGCGGATCGTCCGCCTGTTGACCGAAGGGGAGACCGTTGTCGGCTCAGGAGGTGCCTAGATGCGTTCCGGCAAGCTGACGTACTTCATCATTGGCGTTCTTGTAGGCGGCGCAGCCGGTGTCGTCGCAGGACTTATGTTCGCCCCGAACAGTGGCCCTGAGACACGCCGTAGACTGGCGCTCGAAGCAGGCAAGCTCCAGGATGCCGCAAGGACGGTAGCGGAGCGTGCAGAGTCGGCGGTGGAAAGTGTTGGATCGAAGATGGACCACTACCTCGGCCGCGACGAAGAGGTCGCCTGGCGCAAAGTCCAGGAAATCAGAGACGGGGTCCAGCGCTACTCGCGGACTGTGATGTCATCCTGATGTCAGAGATGCGGCGTACCCTCCTGTCAGTGAAGGAGGGGGGTACATGACGCTGCGTCTGCTGACAGGTATCGCCAACGCGGGCAAGACCGGCATCATTCACGCTCGCCTGCGTGAGTGGATCACCTCGGGCGGCCGCGCCGTCCTACTCCTCCCTTCGCCTCCGGACGTGGCCCGCGCCATGAGCGAGCTCTCGGACGACTGCCCGGTAGGCCTGCAGGTCAGCACCTTCGGCTCCTATCTTGACGCCTGCTGGAGGGTCGTCGGCGACGGGAGGAGCTTGATCACGGCCCCACAGCGGTTGCTTGTATTGGAAGAATATGTCAGGACTGCGGACACCGGGTGCATTGGAAGCTCCGCGTCCTCACCGGGATTCAGACGGATGATGACAGGCCTCGCCCAAAGAGCCGCTGAGTCACCGCTGGTCCCCGAGGGCATCAAGCGCCGTCCCGACGACCCGGGATCGTGCCTGGTGGATCTAGTACGAGGTTACTTTCAGGCCATCGAGAAGGCCGGTCTTATCGAGCGCGAACAAGCGCACCGCATCGTTGCGGAGAGGATCGGGATGCTCGATCTTCCCGGATTAGTCGCGATCAACCGATTCACTGGGTTGACCGGTGCCCAGGAAGCCTTCATATCGGCGCTCGCCTCCTGCAGCGAGGTCCTGATCTCACTCACGTATAGCCCGTCACTCCCTGCCACCGAAGCCGCTGCGCCATTGGTCGCGAGGCTGTCACGGCTGGGCGATGTCGATGAGATCGAACCTAGCCGCCAGTACTCGTCAAGCAGCGAACTCGCGGCAATCGAGCGGACGTTCAGTGCGAAGCCGGCGGAGCGGCTGACCGGATCCGGATCGGTGATCCTCTCCGAGGCGCGTGGACGTGCGTCCGAAGCTGCCAGGATCGTCGCGGAGATACAAGAGGCAGTCGCTGCGGGAATCGCTCTCGAGGATATGGCGGTGGTCCTTCGCGACGTGGTGCCGTATATCCCTGCTCTGCGGCGCGAGTTCGACGACGCGAGCATACCAGCAAGCTGGGACGCTCAGACCCCCTTCGAGCGGACCGGTCTTGGGCGCGCGATGCTGGGTCTGCTGGCGATATGTGATGGGAGCGCGAGTCGCGCAGCATGGATGGACGTGATGCGCTCCCCGTACACCCCATCGTCAGCTGTCGAACTCGATCGGCTCGACGCTCGCGTGCGAAGGCTGACGGTTGCCGACACTGAGGCCGTGTGGCTTCTTGAGTCATGGCTTGACGGGGCGACAGCGGCCTACATACGGCAGGCTCGTATGGCGTGCGCTCGACTCGGTGACGACGGAGCAGATGAGAGCTGGCACTCCCTTGCCGCCTCTATGCTCGGGCAGGCATATCCGCGAGGGTGCGCGCTGGAAGACGAGGGGATAGCGGATGCCGCCGCCGCGCGTACTCTGCTCGACGCCATCGCCGGCTTCCGAGGTTTGCCCTGTGGGGAGAGCCCTGCCCGCGTTCTGTCCGCTGCCTTGCGCGGTTCGCCGGTATCGATACACAGCGACACAGGCGGTCGTCGCATCCAGATAATGGGCGCCGAGCGTGTGCGAGGCCGACGGTTTCGGTGCGTGATACTCGGCGGCCTCACGGACGGCGAGTTCCCGCGGTTTCGCCGCGACGAAGGGTATGGCGCGCTAGCCGCTGAAGACGCGCTGTCACGCTCGGGCATAGATACCGCTCCGCGCGATGATGTCGCATCCGAACGCCTCCTGTTCTATCAGGTCATCACCCGTGCGAGTGAACGGCTCGTGCTGAGCCGACGCTCACACGATGAGAACGGCCAGCCGGTACGACCGTCGATCTTCCTCGAAGAGGTTCTTGACCTGTATGGCGATTCGAAGACCGCAGAGCAGTCACACGCGGGGATTCCGCTGAGGACGATTGGCTTCGACACGGGCTGCATCGGAGGGGGAGCGCCCACTACCTATCGCCGCGGTGCGAGGTCTACGGCATGGACTCGATCCACAGGAGGCCCGGACGGGGTGCTGCGGTGGCGCCTGTCCGACGATACCCGCCGGGCGCTTGGGGACCTGGCGGTATTCTCTGTCACCGACATCGAGACGTATCTGCAATGCCCCTACCGGTGGTACGTCGAGCGTGTCATAAGACCCACTGAGCTCGACGTGAGCGTTGATGCCTCGGTTGCGGGTCAGACAGCACACGAAGTCCTCGCTCGCGTGTACGATCGCTTCGCCGAGACGACCGGCGAGAGAAGGATCACGCCTGAGACGCTGGCCGATTGCCTTGGATTGCTGCCGGCCGTGTCCGATGAGGTTCTCGCCGGAGTTCGCACGGAGAGCGCGCGGGAGGCCGCTGAGGTACGGCGGGCCGTGCAGTCTGTGGCCAACGTTTTGAAGCAGGACGCCACGTTCATGCCGTGTTTCGAGCCCCTCTATCGTGAGTGGTCGTTCGGCCTGACTAATGATGACGCACCCGAGGATCTGGATGGCTATGCGCTGCGAGGCCGGATAGATCGGATAGACTGCTCCGACTCACAGCTGCTGGTCACCGACTACAAACTCGGAGCGGTGGGCGCGGAGAGAGGCGCTGCGAAGTTCGCTGAGAAAGGGCTTGTGCAGCTACCCCTCTACGCACACGTTGCCTCGAAGCGGCTTGGGCTCGAGACGGCAGGAGCTGTGTACCGGTCCATCACACG
Source organism: uncultured Coriobacteriaceae bacterium (assembly GCA_964582445.1). Taxonomy (GTDB): domain Bacteria; phylum Actinomycetota; class Coriobacteriia; order Anaerosomatales; family Anaerosomataceae; genus Anaerosoma. The sequence goes on from CAZOSR010000005.1 coordinate 14,963, forward strand.
TGGTGGCGTTCGCGGCTTTGTCGCAGAAGCCGTGGGCGGGAAGCCTTTCGTTTCAACGGATGTGTTGACCGCTGACGACATCGAGAGTGTCATCGGTGCCGCTCTCGAGCGTTCACGGGTAGCGGTGGAGGGGATGAGGTCCGGGGCAATAGAGCCCGATCCGCGCGACGGTCGGTGTGCGCCGTACTGTGTTGCGCGTCCCTTCTGCACCTGGCGGGGGCCTGGCGATGCCTGAACTCGACGCACGGCAACAACAGGCCGTCGATGCAGGGCCACGGGACCTGTTCATCGCGGCGGGTGCCGGGTCGGGAAAGACCCGTGTGCTGACGGCGCGGTTCGTGGCCGCGATAGCAGGACAGTCGCCGTACCAGGCGAGCAGCCCGGATGCGCTCCTGACGGTCACCTACACCGAGAAAGCAGCCGGTGAACTGAGTGAACGTATTCGCCGGGAGCTCATCGAAGCCGGATCTCCCGCCGCGGCACGACGCGTTTCGGAGGCTTGGATATCGACCATTCATGGCATGTGTTCACGCATGATCAGGCGGCATGCGCTCGACCTGGGCATCGACCCCCGATTCGCCGTCCTTGATGAAGTCGAGTCCTCGATCCTGGAGACTGCGGTACTCGATCAAACCCTCGGGCACCTTGTGGAGGCCGACCCGATGACGGCCGAGATGGTCAGCGGGCTCTCATTCCCCGTCGTGGCGGGCGCGCTGCGCGCTGCCCGCACTGACCTGTCGGCTGCAGGTACTTCTGCGAGCGGGCTGCAGACCATTGCCCACGATGAACTGGACAGGCTCCTGCGTGCCCTCACGGCCCGGGCGCGCGGACTCTGTGATGACTTTGGGGCCCTCAGAGCGTGCAAGACGACACAAGGGAACGCCGCGGCGGCACGGGCCCTCGCGGACACCCTTTCCGGTGCCATGGATGCAGACGACCCGGCACCCGATATACTCGCAGCCATCAGCAGGATCTCCTTCCGACAGCTGCGGAGCATCGAGGGACATGAGGCGCTGGTCGATGACGCCAAGCAGTTGCTCGACACCGCGCGGATGGCGGTAGCACAGCACGCGGTAACCGCGTACGAGGCGGCTTTCGTGAGAGCACTCGAGACGTTCGCGAACGCCTATGCAGAGGAGAAGCGCGAGCGCGGCGTGCTGGATTTCGAGGATCTCCAGACCTTCACTGCCCGTCTGCTTCAGCAGCGGCCTGATGTGGCCGAGCGCTATCGCCAGCACTTCGCGATGCTCATGGTCGACGAGTTCCAGGACACCAATGCGCTGCAGCTCAGCATCATCGAGCGTCTCGCGGATCGGAACCTGTGTACGGTCGGTGACGAGAACCAGTCCATCTACTCCTTCCGCCATGCGGATGTCGAGGTCTTCCGCGTGCGCGGAAGATCGGTGGCCGAACGTGTCGAGCTTGATGTGAACTACCGCATAGCCCCGCCGCTGCTCGACGGCATCAACGGTCTGTTCGCGCATCCAGGAATGCTGGGCGATGCGTACATGATGCTGAGGAGTCCGGCGTCGTCCCAGCATCGACCCGCATGGCCCGAGAATGCTCCGCGATTCGAGGTCCGGTTCGTGGACACCGCGGCGACGGAAACCGAGTCAACGGTAGCCGAGGCCGCGGCGATCGCCGAGTGCGTGGCGGGGCACATCGCACGCGGTATCGAGCCCGGTGACGTCGCTGTCTTGTTGGGGGCGCTCAGTCGGGGACAGGGTGTCGCCGTCGAGCGCGAACTCACGGCACGAGGTATCCCCGCCACGCTCGCAGCGGGCGGCGCGTTCCTGGACTGCACGGAGATACATGAGACGCGTGCACTCCTGCGCATCATCGACAACGTGCGCAATGACCGAGCGCTTCTGACGGTCCTGGCAGGCAGGCTCACGGGGCTTGGTGCCGACGCGCTGTACGCGGTCCGCCGCGAGGTCGACCGAATGGTGGTCGGCACCGAGGAGTCTCAGGGGCGGCCGCTGTCACTGTGGGAGGCTCTGCACAGCGCTCTCGACAGGCTCTCGCCGCCCGACCGCACGGCAGCAGAGCGGCTCATCTCGGTTGTCCAGGAAGCGAGGTCGACGCAGGGCGTCAGACCTTTGGCAGAGACCATGATGTCGGCGTTGCTCGATCTTGGATTCGACCTCTCCCTGTTTACAGAGGGCAGTCCGGGTGTTCGGGCCTGGGCAAACGTTATGAAGTTGGTGCGCATGGCGGACAGCTTCGAGTCTGTCGGGTCCGGCGGTCTCGGTAGCTTCCTCCACAACCTTGATCTGCGCGAGGCGCATGCCCGGGGGGAGCAGGAGGCGGTGCTCGACACCTTGGACGGTGCGGTCAGGATCATGAGCATTCATGCCGCAAAAGGGCTGGAGTTTCCGGTCGTGGTCGTGGGCTCACTGTCCGCTGACTCGAGCACCCCTGCCATCTCCGTGGCGCGCGTTGATGGCAACATGCTGCTGGGCATGATGCTTCCGGAGCCTGATGGGAACGAGAAGACGCTGGGATGGCGAGCGGTGGCAGACGCGAGGATGGCGATTCGAGGCGCCGAGCGTCGCCGACTGTTCTATGTCGCCTGTACCCGCGCGAAGGAGGGGCTGACGGTGGTGTGCCGGGAACGCTCCAACCGGTCTGCGGGAGACACGGTCCCAGGCATCCTCCGGAGCATCCTCGGCATGAGCGAGCCTGACACGCTTGAGAGCCGCGAGGTCAAGGTCGGCCAGGGAGTCATCAGTGTCACTGTCACTACTGATGCCTCGACCGACAGGGGAGTGGATGATGTTGGTATCGGGTCGGACCGCCCTGCGGCCCCGATGCGTTCCGCAGACAGTTGCCGTGAAGTCCCAGCAGTGACTCACGTGCTCGAGACAGGTCACGCCGATGTTGCCGTGCCGCCCGTCTCGTACACAGCACTCGCTGCCTACGAACGGTGCCCGTACCACTATCACTTGACACGCACTGCGAGGCTGCCCACCCCGCCGTGTCCGGGTACGACGGCCGCGCTCGATTTCGGAAGCGCCCTGCATCTCGTGCTGCAGCGCGTATCGGATACCTTTGCCGTCGATGATGTCGTCGATGCAGCGATGACTGCTGCGGGTGTGGAATCCTCCCGGCGCGCGGCGCTCGTGGAGGCGGCCGATGCATTCCTCGGCTCACCCCTTGCCCGGAGGATCCGTGCTGCGGAACGCGTAGAACGGGAGGTTCCCTTCCTGGCTCCGCTCGCCGGGACGGTGCTATCCGGGGCGATCGATGTGCTTGCCTGGAGCGGCTCCCGTGCCCTCATAGTCGACTACAAGTCGGGTGCCGGCCCGCTCGATCACAATGAGGCCCGCGACAGGTATCGCTTGCAGGCTGAGTGCTACGCGCTGGCGGCCCTGAATGCGGGCGCCGACGCGGTCGAGGTGGTGTTTGCCGAGGTCGAGCGCAGCAGGGAGACAGCGTTCTCCTACGTCGCAGAGGACCGCCCGGGCTTGACCGAGCGGGTGTCCGCGCCCGTGCTTGCGATTGCCAGAGGGGAGTTTCCGCCGCTGGATTCGTACGTGCAGGGACTCTGCGATACCTGCCCCGGGTTCGGTGGCCTATGCCCCGTCACGCGCGTTGCGGGCGGTGCTTCTGGCTGAGCTGACCGCAGGCCGCATCGATGTCGACTCCCCGCTCCACACGGATCGACGTTTCGACCCCGGAGGCTTTGAGCGCAGATGCTATCGCACGCACCCGGGCGTGATCCGGGCGGGCCGCGCCGCTTCCGGGCACAGGATTGACCGGTATCAGGTTCACATGCGACATCCAGCCACGCGCGAACGCCACAAGGGCGTCGACCTCGGCGGCGGTGTCGTTGGTCCCCTCGATGACAGCGTATTCGAGGGTAGGGCGGCGCCCGGTGAAGTCGGTATAGTCGATCAACACCTCGCGCAGCCGGGTGAGCGGCCAGCGCCGCACGCCAGGCATGATGCGGTCGCGGGTCGCTTGTACGGCCGAATGGAGCGAGACCGCGAGTGTGAACTGCTCCGGCTCACAAGCGAAGCGCTGGATCCCCGGAATGACGCCGCAGGTGGAGATCGTGAGATGTCTGGCGCCTATGCCTTGCCCTGATGGGTGGTTCATCAGCCGAAGACCGGACAGCGTGGCATCGTAGTTGTTGAACGGCTCACCCTGGCCCATGGCGACCGCGTTGGACACGCGCATCCCGAAGTGCCGCCCCACGAGTGCGACCTGCCACACGATCTCCCCGGGCAGCAGGTTGCGGACGAACCCGCCTCGACCGGTGGCACAGAACGTACAGCCCATCCCGCAGCCCGCCTGTGTGCTGAAGCATACGGTCAGCCGGTCATCAGCCGGGATCCCTACGCTTTCCACCATCGCCCCGTCGGCCAGGAGCCAGAGGTACTTCCGTGTGCCATCATCGGAGTGCTGCACCTCGACCAGTTCCGGCACGCGGAGCGTCCACTGTCTGGCGAGGTCGGCGCGCAGGGTATAAGGCAGGTCGGTCATCTCGGAGAAACCAGCGACCACGCGTCCGTACAGCCATGACAGCAGTTGCTTCGCTCGATAGGTCGGCTGCCCGAGCGCGGCGATGACTCGCGTGATGCCGTCGGCGTCCAGCGAAGCGATGTCGGCGCGGCCGGTGTCACTCACCGCTGTCGAGTGCCTTCTGGAACGCGTCGCGGTGTTGGCGCTCGTAGCCACCAAGCGCCCGGAAGTACTGCGCGATGTGCGGGTACCCCTCCTCCTCGGCGATATCCGCGAATCGCGGATACATGCTGGAGGTCTCGTGCTCCTCGCCCGCGATCGCGGCGGAGAGGTTCTCTTCTGTTGTGCCGAGGCCGCCCGTGTAGGCCAGGTTGCCGAGGGCGTGGGCTGCCTCTTCAGCAAGGGCGCGCTCGAATGCCTTCTGGGCCTCAGGACGGCCTTCGAGTTCGGCAATCCGGGCAAAGAGCGTGTACCTCTGGTGGGCCTGGGACTCGCCCGCGAAGGCGGTCATCAGGTTCTCGAGGGTGCGCGTTCCTGTGAGATCACCGGGCCCCTCGTACTCCTTGAAGAACGATTGAGGGGCGCCGCACACGGGGCAACGCTCCGGTGCGGGACCCACGTGCACATAACCGCACCCCTTGCATCGGTACATCTCCATGACCTGCTCCTCTCGTCGCTGGCCGGTCTGAGTCCCGGGTACCATCATAGCGACAGCATCCGATGAAATCGTGCCTTCCATCGTTGACAAGTGACCGTTCAGCGCGCGCGGGGACCGCTGAGCGCCATCCTGGAGTACGTTTGTCAGGATGATGTGCTGTTGGGAGCGCATCGATCGGGGAAGAGGAGGGGTCACGCTGTGAAACGCAGACTCTGGTTGCCCATCGTGCTCTGTCTCGCAATCGTGCTGGTGCCGTCGGCGGCACTGGCGCTGCCGTCAATGCCGAGTTCGCTGTTCCAGTCGTCAGCGGGGTGTGGGTGCCACGCGGCGTTTGTGGAGCAGTGGAGCGTGTCGATGCACGCGAAGGCACTCACCGATCCGATCTACCTGTACGAGCTGAAGCTCGGCGAAGAGGCCACGGGGGGTGCACTCGGCCCCTTCTGCAATGCGTGTCACTCGCCGATCGCGGTGATGGCGGGCGAGCTCACCAGCCTTGACCAGTCAAAGGTCTCGGCCGCCGGGCTCGAAGGCGTCACGTGCGATTTCTGTCATCAGGTCAATGGGACCTCTGGCGACTACATAGGCGATACCTCGACCGCTGTCACGGGTGACGGGGTCAAACTCGGCCCGATCGCAGACCCGCAGCCGGGCACCGCGCATCAGGCCACGTACTCGCAGTTCCACAGAACCGCCGAGTTCTGCGGCAACTGCCACAACGTGAACCATCCCGGCAACGGCATCCCGCTTGAGGCCACCTACACCGAGTGGAAGAACGGGCCGTACGCTGCGGAGGGAGTCATCTGCCAGGACTGCCACATGACACCGGGCGCCGGGGTCATCAAGCCGCGCGAAGGGAAGGCTGCGGCAGGCGGACCCACCCGCGAGCACGTCGCTCTCATGACCTTCGCTGGCGGCAACGTCGGCCTCGGCGATGCCGAGCATGCGGAGCAGCGGCTCAAGTCGGCCGCCAGACTCGATCTCAGCGTTCCCGAGATTGCCGAGAGCGGAGACGTGGCGGTCACCACCACCATCACCAACGTTGGCGCAGGCCACTATCTACCCACCGGCCTCACCGACATGAGGCAGATGTGGCTCGAGGTCACGGCGACCGATGCTGACGGAGTCGAGCTCATGCGCGAGCGCCGCGACTTCGGCACTGTCCTGAAGGATGCCGCCGGCAACTACCCGGTCTACCTCTGGGATGCCGTGGGCGCCCACAGCGACGATCGCATCCCACCGCGCGAGTCCACCTCCAACCAGTACAGCTTCCCGATGTCAGAGGGTGCCGTCACCGTGAAAGCTGCGCTGTACTACCGCTCGTGCTCAGAGGAGATCGCCAAGAAATCAGGCGTCGAGATCCCCACAACCACGATGGCCGAGGTCACCCGGACCGTGTACTCCTCCCAGGATGTGATGGGGGTCAGCGACGAGGAGTTCCGTGCCATGCAAGACGGCACGGGCGGTCTGACCGGCCTGGTCATCGCTGGAGTCATCTTCGGCGGGATGGCACTCGTGCTGGCTGCAATGAAGGTGGCGATGAAGAAGCCGTGAGTCCGGCGGCAGCATCAAGGCGTTTGCCGGCATGCTGGTGAAAGGAGCACGTATGCGTGTGTCGATACGAGTGAGACCGCTGGTAGCTGCACTTGCACTTGCGCTCGGCCTGTGTGCGGTACCGGTTGCGGCGGCGCTTCCGTCAATGCCGAGCTCCAACTTCCCATCAGCGAACGCCTGCGGGTGTCACTCGGAACTCGGTGGACAGTGGAGTCCTTCGATGCACGCGCAAGCACTTACCGATCCGATCTACCTGTACAAGCTGGGCGAAGCCGATGAGGCCACAGAGGGTGCCGTCACGCCCTTCTGCCTGTCCTGCCACACGCCTGTTGGCATGATGTCAGGCGAAGTGAGTGGGCTCGACCATACGGGGGCATCCGATGTAGCCGCCGAAGGCGTCACATGCGCCTTCTGCCACCACGTGACGGGCACCACCGATCCTGTCGGCAATGCTTCGCAGATCGTAAGCGAGGAGGACGTCCGCGTAGCGCAGCTCAAGGATCCCCAGGCGCCACATGCGGCTGCATACTCCCCGTTCCATGAAACGGCAGAGTTCTGCGGTGCCTGCCATAACGTCAGCCACCCCTCCAACGGCGTCCATCTTGAAGCGACGTATACGGAGTGGAAGAACGGACCGTACCCGGCTGAGGGCATCGTGTGCCAGGACTGTCACATGACTCCCGGTCCAGGTGTTACGAAACCCAACCCCGGCAAGGCCGCATCCACTGGCCCCGACCGGGAGCACATCTACACGATGACCTTCGCTGGCGGCAATGTGGCGCTTGGCGATGCGGAGAAGGCCGAGGAGCGTCTGAAGGCCGCTGCGCAGCTCGAGCTCGAGCTTCCGGAGGTCGTCGAGAGCGGCGATGTTGCGCTTACGACCACGATCACCAACGTCGGCGCTGGCCACTACCTGCCCACCGGTCTCACGGAGGTCCGGCAGATGTGGCTTGAGGTCACGGCGACTGACGAGAGCGGTGCTGAACTGCTGCGCGAGCGTCGTGACTTCGGCACGATCATGAAGGACGCCGAAGGCAACTACCCGGCCGAGATGTGGGATGCGGTCGAGATCCACAGCGACGATCGCATCCCGCCGCGCGAGTCCACCTCCAACGAGTACAGCTTCCCGATGGCAGACGGCAGCGTCACCGTGAAAGCCGCGCTCTACTACCGCTCGTGCTCCGAGGAGATCGCCGACGGTGCGGAGGTCGAGGTACCGACGACCACCATGGTCGAAGTTACCAGGACCGTGTACTCGTCGGCCGAGGCCGCAGAGGCCGCTCCGGTGGCGGAGGAGCCGGAGTCCCCCGCGGCGGAGGAAGCGGCAGCCAGTTCGAACACGGTCCCGCTCATCGCGGGTGCCGTAGGCCTTCTGGCCATTGCCGCAGTGGTGATAGTGATCATACGGCGCCGTACGGCACGGTGATCCGCTTCAGAAGCTGAACGCACAGAGGGGCGCCCAACGGGCGCCCCTCTGTGCGTTCTCGACCGCGCAATGCCTACTGCGTGGTCACGTTATCCGGCTTCACGCCTATCTTCATGTCAAGCTCGATCTGCTCGCCATCACGCCACAGCTTCAGCGTGACCTCATCGCCTACGGCACGCCTGCGCACCGCGAGTACGAGATCGTCCATACTGCGCACGCGAGCGTCGTCGACCGCCACAATCACATCACCTGGCTGCACGCCGGCCTTCTCGGCTTCCGACTCTGGCGACAGCTCCACGATGTAGGCGCCCTCATCCACTGGCAGGTCTTCCTCGGTCACCAGGGCCGGGGAGACGGTCTGGCCGATCACGCCGAGGAACGGTGTGTCCACCCGGCCTTTCTCGATCAACTCCTCGGCGGCGTTGGTGGCTCGGTCAACCGGGATCGCGAGGCCCACGCCGTCGGATACACCGGTGTTGCTGTAGATGGCCGACGGGATACCGATGAGGCGCCCCTGCCGATCCACCAGAGCGCCGCCTGAGTTGCCCGGGTTGATGGCGGCATCCGTCTGTATGGAGTCGATATAGGGGTACTCACCCTCACCGCCTCCGAACTCGGTGAGCGGCCGGTGAAGCGCGGAGATCACACCTGACGTGACAGAGTGCTCGAGCCCGAACGGAGAACCGATGGCGACGGCAAGCTGTCCCACCATGAGCGAGTCGATGTCCCCCGTTTCGATGGTGGGTATGTCCGCATCAACACGGATCACCGCGATGTCGCTGTCACTGTCACCGCCCACAAGCTCGGCTGGATATCGCTCACCTGTCGAGTCGGTGACCACGATCTCGGTGGCATCCTCGATCACGTGATTGTTGGTGATGATGTACGTACCTCCCTCGGGAGCCTCCTTGTATGCCACCCCTGAGCCTTCGCCCTGTATCGGCACGTCCGGATGACCGGGGGAGAGGCTCTCGCCGAGCGACTGTCCACCTGCCACATCGATGTTCACCACCGAGGGCAGCGCCACGACCGCTGCTGCCGCGACCACCTCTTCGGTCGCGTCGCCGACCAGTTCGATCGTGCCGCCGCTGGTGTTCGACACCGGCGGGGCGAGCCGATACGCGGCGTAGCCGCCCACCGCGCCCGCTGCAGCGCCGATGAACAGCGAGAGGATGACTGCGATTGCGACGATACCGGCACCGCTCATGCGGCGCGGGGCGTCCGTCGATGTCTGGGCGACCGGAGGCGCCGTGGTTGCTGCAACGTCGGCGGATTCTGCGGGTGAGAGTGCAGGTTCTTCGTGCATGACGGTGGTCCTTTCTTACGCAAGAGCGTCTTGCGACTACTCAATAGTACGCCGCTCACCGACACGAAGGGGCTCGTACGCGCTGAATCCATCAAAGCTCCACAGCCCGCGACGCTCTCGTGCGACGCATTGTGTGAGCGGGTGCCGCTCGACTAGACTGACCCGAGGAACCGTCGAGGGAGCATCCATCCGGTGGCCGATGCAGTCGAGAACACCACACCTGAAGACCAAGCGGTGTCAGCCGAGGCGCCCGTAGTCCCGCTTGCTGCCGACGCCACGCTCGCGGAGGCCGTCGGCGGCGGTCTGTCGTGGGTCCCGTTCGCGTTCTACCTCGGCGCCTGGATCGTGCTCGCGGCCGCCTCTGCCTACGTGCTTCGAGACGCCACCGCTGAGTCGCCGGCGCGGTGGATGCCCGAGTACCCTCTGCTGCTCTGGGCGGGCGTCGTATTGACCGCAGCTGGACCCGTCCTGTCGTTCATCGTTTGGATCGTCGAACGCGGACATCACCCCGACGGGTCCCGTCGCGGTCTGTTCGCTTCCGCCATGATACGGGGTGCACTTGGTGCGGTCTTCGGCGTGCTGATCTGGGTGGGCACCCTGTACACGATCGAGCTCGTCACGATGAATGGAGTCCTGGGATGAGCGCACAGTCGCTGAGAGTAGCGGTCCTCATGGGGGGCCGGTCGGCGGAACGCGAAGTCTCCCTGCACACAGGGGAGCAGGTCTCTGAGGCGCTCGAGTCCAGGGGGCACGACGTCGTCAGAGTCGACACGGAGGACATCACCTTCATCGAGACGCTCCGCACAGGGGACTTCGATGTGGTGTTCATCTGCTTGCACGGGCGGTTCGGCGAAGACGGCACCATCCAGGGGCTGCTGGAGCTTCTGGGTCTGCCCTATGTCGGCTCGGGTGTCCTGGCCAGCGCGCTTGCCATGGACAAGGTCGTTTCCAAGCAGGTGTTCGTCGCTGCCGGCCTGCCGACGCCGGAGTGGGAGGTGGTTCGGCGCGGCGAACCGTACTCGGCAGAGGACATCTCGGCCCGCCTCGGCGACAAGCTCGTCGTCAAGCCGGTCAGTGAGGGGTCGTCGGTGGGGATGTCGATCGTGCACGAGCCGGGCGAGCTGGTGCCCGCCATCGAACGGGCATTCGAACATGATCGCACCGTGCTTATCGAGGAGTTCGTCGCGGGCGCAGAGGTCACCGTCGGCGTGCTGGGCAATAGTGATCTCGCCGCGCTGCCAACGCTTGAAATTGTGCCCGAGCATGAGTTCTATGACTACGAGTCGAAGTACGTACCGGGCATGAGCCGACACATCATCCCCGCACGGGTATCGGAGGCGGCACGCAGCGAGTGCCAGAGGGTCGCCCTGAGAGCCCACGGGGCTTTGACGTGCCGGGGGATGTCCCGGGCCGACACCATCGTCACCAAAGACGGCACGGTGTACCTGCTCGAGGTCAACACCATCCCTGGCATGACTAAGACAAGTCTGCTTCCGGACGCCGCGCGTGCAGCCGGGGTGGAGTTTCCCGAACTGTGCGACAGGCTGGTGTCCCTGGCGCTTGAGCGCTGAGCAGGGTGTGACGTCAGGCGTCTGCCGCTTCGGACGCAATCACCGGAAGCTCGATCACGAACCGCGTTCCGCCCGGGGTCTGTTCGATATGCGCGTTGCCACCGTGTGCCTCGGCCACGATGCGTACGATGTACAAGCCGAGGCCCATCCCGGGTGTATCGTGCGAGCCACGCACACCGCGATCGAACAAGGTGTCCCGATGCTCGGGCGCCACGCCCGGGCCCTCGTCCTCGACCGCCACGACCGCGTGCCCGTTGCGCTCGAAGACGCTGATTTCGATGGTGCCCTCGGCTGGTCCGTGCTTGATCGCATTGCCCACCAGATTGGTGATGGCCTGCTCCAGCCGATCGCTGTCGCCCAGCACTGAGAGGGGTGCGGCGGCGTCGACCACGATGGTCTGCAGCGCGCCTACCTGCAGTGAGGTGGCGATCTGCCGTGAGAGCTCGCCAAGCTCTACCGGGCGCATCACCTGAGGGGCCAGAATGCGTTCGACGCGGGTGGCGTCGCGCAAGTCGTTCAGGAGGCCTTCGAATCGCTCGGTAGCCCTGCGTGCTGCGGCGACCGCCTTCTCCCGTTGTTCGTCCGTGACCGGTTTCTCGAGGATGTCCAGATACCCTCGCACCACGGTGATCGGACTCCTGAGGTCGTGTGATGCGAGCGAGCGGACCTCTTCGCGCAGGGCCTCAAGCCGTCGCTCTTCGGTGACGTTTCGGGCAGAGATGACGTAGTCGTTCTGATCCGGGTCGATGAAGGCGACACTGGCCTCCATCCATCGTTCCGGCTGATCGTCGACCACGCATCGCACAACCTGCGGATGCCCGTCCGTCGCCCTGCCGGTCTCGAGGAGGTCGACTGGTTCTCCCGCCTCGCTGTAGAACTCGACGCCCCTGAACAGACCGGCCGGATCGGCGCGGAGGAGGTCGCCCAGATGCAGGCCGAAGAAGTGCGCGGCAGCGGGATTGGCGATCTCCACGACGCCTCCACGAACAAGGATCTTAAGCTCGGGGGATTCCTCCACCACGGTTCTGAACGCTCGTTCGGCAGCAAGAGCCTGGTCGTTAGCCTCGATGAGATCGGCTTGATTCACACGGAGTTGGCTCATCAGGTCGGTGATGACATCGCCGAGTTCGGTGAAGTCCCGTGGAAGCTCGGGATCTACCATGAGCGTATCGTCAGTCCGAAGGCCATGCAGCGCGAGATAACCCTGCTCCTGCAGGTAGGTGACAAAGCGATGCAGCGGACGTGTCAGGCTCCGGCTGAGCGCCATGCCGAGCAGGAATGCAAGGCCGATCGTGACAAGTCCGAGCGCGAGTGGCACGAGCACCACGAGCCAAAGTCTGCCCCCGCCGAGGCCGGGATCGGGCTGCTCCATCTGCACGGTAGCCACCGGCCTGCCATCAAGGTCGATGAGCGTGGCCTCAACCAGAAACAGGGCGTCGGTTGTGTTGGCAAACACGCTGCTGTAGCCAGTAGGAGCCGCCAGTTGATCCCAGCCCTCGCCCTCGGCATGCTCTGCTCCCGGCTGGACGAGTCGCGTGGTGAGGTCGCCCGTGATCATGCTGTCCGTGTGGATCGGGTCGGCTACAGCGATCGCTCCGGCTGGAGACCCGGGTGGGTCTCCCACTACGGGGACGGCGGAAACGACGGCAGGTCCTGAGGGGAGTGTTGCCAGACCGCTTGCACCGGCAGATCGCGAGTTGGCAAAGGTGCCGAGGGCGATGACATCCTCTCCATCTCCGCTGGAGCCCAGGATCACACCATCGGCCCGGATCCAGACGACCACCCTGCTGTCGGGTTGCCGGTCCAGCCATTGCTCGAAAC
>CAZOSR010000006.1:0-26005 GCA_964582445.1 uncultured Coriobacteriaceae bacterium
TGGACGCCGCCCGTACCCGCGAGCGCGAGGTACGCCTGGGCGCGGAGGACTACGCTGACGAGATGATGGCGAACCTCGAGGTCAACCTCGGGAAGCTGCTGACCGCCGTACAGCGTAGCCGCGACCGCCTCCAGGGCAAGGTCGCGCAGCGCGGGCAGTGAGTGCCCTCGAGTCATACCGGGTCGACATCCGACCGATCGCCGAGGACTTTGGCGCTGAGGTACCTCTTGATGCCGAGATCGTATTGGGTACGGTCGTGGTCGGAGACGAGACCTTTGTGCCGTTGGGCCCGGGGTTGATCGATGCACGTCTCACGCAGACGGGTGCGGGCGTGGTTCTCGGTGGCACCCTGAGGGTCACGGTACAGGCCGTGTGTTCACGGTGCCTTCGTGAGTTTCCGCTTGACATGAGCGTAGAGCTCGAGGGCTTCTATATCGAACCCGGCAAAGAGGACGAGCTGCCCGAGGAGCAGGAGTACGCGTACATCGAGGACGGGTCGGTGGACATCGCGGAAGCTCTTGTCACCGCTCTTGCCCTCGAATTGCCGTTCGCGCCATTGCACGCTGAGGACTGCAAGGGGATCTGTCCCCGGTGCGGAGCCGACCTCACGCAGGGACCATGTTCCTGCGGCCCCGACACGAGCGCTTCACCCTTCGCGGCACTGGCGGACCTGTTTCCAGACGATGCCGAAGAGTAGCTTCCGATTCCTGCGTCATGCCCCTTGTGCCACGCGCGTATGGCTGTGCTATCATGTCGCCTTGCGTCGGCCCCGGCCGGGCGCACCACAGTAGACATCACCGTGCCGTGTCATTGTCGCGGCGCCTTGAAGGGAGTACGACCCATGGCGGTACCCAAGAGGAAGACCACGCGTGCGACCCGCGATGCGCGGCGTGCGACACATCATATCGAGGCGCCTTCTCGCTCGCTCTGCCCGCAGTGCCACGAGCCGAAGCTCCCACACCGCGTGTGCCCCACGTGCGGGTACTACGACGGCAAAGAGATCATCGACACCGAGTAGGCCGAAACGGCGCCGGAGACCGGCGCCGTTCTCATTTGTGAACGAAGGGGGGAGTCGAACCGTGCTGGAGGGCTTCTTTGCTCCGCGCGGTGTCGCTGTCGTTGGCGCCTCGCGTGACTCCGCCAAAGTCGGCGGTGCGGTTGTGGCCAACCTGCTCAAGGCCCATTTTCCCGGCGCGATCCACCCGGTCAATCCCCACGCAGACGAGATTCTCGGCCTGCGGTCATACCCCTCTGTGCTCTCCGTGCCCGATCCAGTCGACCTGGCGATCATCGTGGTTCCTGCCCAGGCGGCTGTTGCCGCGGTTCGAGACTGTGCGTCGCGTGGTATCACCTCGGCGATCGTCATCTCTGCAGGTTTTCGCGAGAGCGGTCCAGGTGGGGCGGTGCTCGAGCGAGAACTGCTCGCTGCCGCGCGCCAGGGCGGTGTGCGCATCCTCGGCCCCAACTGTCTCGGCCTGATCGCAACCGGTAGCCGCCTGAACGCCTCATTCGCACCCATCATGCCTGCATCGGGAGGCATCTCGTTCCTGTCGCAGTCTGGCGCACTGGGTACGGCGATCCTCGACTGGGCACGCGGGGAGGGCATCGGGCTCGCGCACTTCGTGAGCCTCGGCAACAAGGCCGATATCTCCGAGGTCGACCTCATCAGGGCGTGGTCCGATCAAACGGACACGAGCGTCGTGGTTGCGTATCTGGAAGCAGTGAGCGACGGGTGCGGTTTTGTCGAGGCGGTTCGCGACCTTACACGAAGAGCCCCGTTCATTGCGCTTACTGCCGGAAGCTCGGATGCCGGGGCGAAGGCCGTCTCATCGCATACGGGTAGCCTGGCCGGTTCGCGCGTTGCGTACGAGGCTGCGTTTCAGAAAGCCGGCGCCGTGCACGCCCGCACCGTTCAGGAGCTTTTCGACCTTGCGGAGGGCTTCTCGCGCCAGCCGCTACCGTCGGGTCCCGGTACCGTGATCCTGACGAATGCGGGAGGACCAGCGATCCTTGCGACCGACGTCTCCGTCAGCGAGGGGTTGACCCTCGCAAGCCTCGAGCCATCGACTGTGACAGCGCTCCGCGAGGTCTTGCCCAGTGCGGCGTCGGTGTACAACCCGGTTGACATACTCGGCGACGCCCCTGCAGCTCGGTTTGAGGCTGCTGCACGGATACTGGCCGATGATCCCGGCGTGCGTTCGATGATCGTGATCCTCACGCCCCAGGCGATGACCGAACCGCTTGAGACCGCTGAGGCCGTCGCGCGCGTGGCAGGCGACAGCGGTATCACGACCCTTGCCGTATTCATGGGTGATGCCATGGTTGCGTCCGCGGAAGAGTCGTTGCGGGCCAACGGCGTGCCCAACTTCGGGTTCCCCGAACGTGCGGTGTCCACACTCGGCGCCATGCAGCGATATGCGTATCGCAGAGCGCACCCGCCGAGCGCTATTCGCGTGATCGACGGTGAAGTGAACGTCGTCCGCGCAGCCATCGATCACGCGCGCGAAGCCCGGCGTACGTTCATCACCGAGTCGTCGGCTGCGCGGATAGCCGAAGCGTTCGGGCTACGCACGCCGAAGTCAGGGCTCGGCCGTGATCTTGCCGAGGCCAAGGCGCTCGCTGAGTCGATCGGCTTTCCCGTCGTGATGAAGATCGCAAGCCCGGACGTGCTGCACAAGTCGGACATCGGGGGGATCGTGTTCGACATACGATCTCCCGAGGAGGTCGAGACCGCTTACGATTCGATCATGCGGCGAGTGCTGCACCGGTTGCCGGATGCGACCATCTGGGGCGTGACCCTGCAGGAGCAGCTGCCCCCTGGTCGTGAGGTCATCATAGGTGTGAACCGCGACCCCGCGTTCGGGCCGATCCTCATGTTCGGTCTTGGGGGTATCTACGTGGAGGTCCTGAAGGACGTGTCGTTCAGGATGTGTCCGGTCACACCAGACGAGGCTCGCGAGATGATCGGCGAGATACGGGCGCACGGACTGCTGCGCGGTGCTCGCGGAGAGTCTCCTGCTGACATCGAGGCCATCGTGGATGCGATCTGCAGGGTATCTGCGTTGGCCGTGGAGTTCGACGACATCACGGAACTGGACATCAATCCACTCATCGTGGGAGAGCGCGGATCAGGGGCCATCGCCGCCGACATCCGCATTGGGATCGGAGGGTGATCATGCGATCCATCATCGTGACGTCCACCAAGCCATACACGGGCAAGAGCGGCATAGCGGTCGCACTTGCCAGTGTGCTTGCCGATCGGGGTATGGACGTCGGCTACTTCAAGCCGTACGGGACCATGCCGGTGGTGGTCGATGGGCTCACCACAGATGAGGACGCGCTGTACGTGAACCGCACGCTCCCGCGTCCATCGGACGTCGGCGACGTATGTCCGGTGGTGCGCACCCAAGGACTCATCGAGCGCGTGCTCCGAGGAGAGGCGGTCGACGGGATCGGGGGCGTCCTCGAAGCGTGGCAGCGCTGTAGCGAGGGTCGCGATGTGATGGTCATAGAAGGACCCACCGAACCGGTTCAGGGCGCGTGCGTGGGTCTGGCGCTGACCGATGTGGTGCGACTGTTCGATGCCAAGGTTCTGCTGGTAGACCGTCCTCGGCCAACCGACCTGCCGGAGGACGCTCTGGCGGTATCGCGCCAACTCGGGGAGGACCTGGCCGGTCTACTGCTTAACGGCGTCCACGAGTCGCGTCTGCCTGTGGCACGCGATCGCATACTTCCATTCCTGGAGTCTCGTGGGATACGGACCCTCGGCGCGATCCCGTTCGATCCGGCGCTCGGCTCCGTCACGGTTCGCGAGATCGTGGAGGCTCTCGATGCCGTAGTGATCACAGCCGAGGACCGTCTCGACGACACGGTGGAAGCGTTCATGGTGGGCGCTATGGGACAGGAGAAGGCGCTTCGATTCTTCCGCCGCAAAGCGAACAAGGCTGTGATCACCGGTGGCGACCGCGCCGATGTGCAGCTTGCCGCGCTCGAGACCAGCACGCGCTGTATCGTGCTTACCGGCAACCTGCCCCCCGACCCGTTTGTTGCCACGCGGGCGGAGGAGCTGGGCGTTCCCATGCTGATGGTCGACACGGACACGCTGACAGCGGTGGAGCGGATGGAGATGCTTCTGGGGCGGGTCCACCTTCACGACCCCGTGAAGGCTGCTAGAATACGCGCCATGCTTGAGAAGGACTGCGATCTCGAGCGGCTGTTCCGGGCCGCACAGCTGGACTGACATCCGAGAGGGAGTGCGTGTGGGCGAGACGACCGCGATCGTTGCAGTGGATGCGGTGGGCGGTGATGATGCGCCCGGCGTGGTGATCGAGGGCGTTCTCCGCGCCCTTGAGAGCGATGCGCACCTGGAGGTGCTTCTCGTAGGCCCCGCCGCTGTGATCAGTCAGGCCGGGGCGCGTGATCGTCTGACCCCCGTGACTGCTACTGAGGTCATCGGCATGGACGAGCACGCCGCGAGCGCAGTGCGCGCGAAGAAGGACTCCTCGATAGTGGTCGGCTGTCGGCTCGTGAAGGAACGCACAGCTGGCGGGTTCTTCAGTGCCGGTAACACTGGGGCGTGCATGGCTGCGGCAACCCTCGTGATCGGACGCCTGAAGGGCGTGCAACGGCCCGCCCTGGCGACGGTGATACCCGCCGGCGATCATCCAACGGTCCTGCTCGATGTCGGTGCGAACGCGGATGTACGACCCGAGATGCTCGTGCAGTTCGCGCACATGGGTGCCGCGTATGCACGGGTGATGCTCGATAGGGCCGAGCCCTCGGTGGCGCTGCTGAACATCGGCGAGGAGCCGACCAAGGGCTCGCAACTCGCGCAGGAGGCGTACGGGCTGCTAGACGGTGCGGTTCCCGGTTTTGCGGGCAACGTTGAGGGTCGTGATGTGGCCCGGGGCACGGTGGACGTGATCGTTACCGATGGATTCACCGGGAACGTGACCCTGAAGGTGCTCGAGGGCCTGTCGAGCGTGCTTCTTGGCGAGGTCAAGAAGGCGCTGACGTCATCACCCGTCAACAAGCTCGCGGCTGCCGTGGTGCAGCCCTCTCTGGTCGCTCTCAAGGATAGGTTGGACCCCGAGGTCTATGGAGGGGCTCCGCTGTTGGGCGTTGACGGCACGTGCATGATAGGCCACGGCAGCTCGGGCCCACGGGCTGTGGCCAATGGTATCGCTGCGACGGCACGTGCGATACGTGGCGATCTCCCCTCCGTGATAGCTGCGTCCATCGGGTCCACCACGGAGGGTGCTTCCTGAGCCGCAAGGGTGGCATCGCCCGCCTCATCGGTTACACTGCTCGGACACCTGCGCGGTCACGTCCGTTACCCGTGGAAGGGCCCGTACCCGCATGAGATCAGCAGCGATCACAGGAATCGGCGCGTACCTGCCGGAACGTGTCCTCACCAACGACGAGCTGTCGACGATGGTGGAGACCTCGGATGAGTGGATCGTCACTCGCACCGGCATACGTGAGCGACGGATCGCCGGTCCGGGCGAGTCCACCAGCTCGATGGCGGCAGCGGCAGCGTCGCGCGCTCTCGATGATGCCGGAGTCAGCCCATCCGAAGTCGACTTTCTGGTGGTGGGCACCGGCAGTCCTGATCACATCATGCCCTCGACAGCCGCACTGACACAGGACCGCCTGGGACTGTCGTGTGGCGCGGTGGATGTCATGGCGGCGTGCACGAGCTTCATAACAGCGCTGCATCACGGAACGTCGCTGATCGAGGCTGGTCGCGCCGATCGCGTGCTTGTGGTGGGAGCGGACGCGCTGACCCGCCACGTCGATTTCGGGGACCGCCGGACGTGCGTGCTGTTCGGTGATGGAGCGGGCGCCGTGGTGTTGGAGCGTTCGGAGGGGCCCGGGGTGCTGGGAATCGACCTTGGCTCCGATGGCGCGGGGGCCTCGGTGCTCTCGATACCTGCGGGGGGCTCTGCCGCACCGTGCACGCATGAGCGTTTGGAAGCGGGGGAGCAGTACCTGAAGATGTCGGGTGGCGAGGTGTTCAAGTTCGCCGTGCGCGTGATACCCGAGACCACCCGGCGTGCGCTGGCGCTTTCGGGCCTCGGCGTGGATGACGTGACCTGGCTTGTCCCGCACCAGGCGAACCAACGCATCCTGGATGCGGTCGCCCCCCGTTTGGGGATCGACCCGGGGCGCGTATTCTCGAATGTCGGCCTCCTCGGCAACACATCGGCCGCATCGATTCCTCTCGCACTTCACGACCTGTATACTGGCCAGCACTTGCACTGCGGGGATGTGCTCGCGCTGGTCGGGTTCGGCGCTGGCCTCACCTGGGGTGCTGCAGTCGTCCGCTGGACGAAGGGGCCCAACGAATGACTCTTGAGACGCGCGTGACCACGCTGCTCGGAATCGAGCATCCCATCATCCAGGGCGGCATGGCCTGGACCGCCACTGCGGAGCTATCGGCCGCTGTCAGCAACGCTGGAGGCGTAGGCGTCATCGGTGCGGGGCATATGCCCACTGATCTTCTGCGCGAACAGATCAAGCTCGCCAAGTCGCTGACGGCCCGCCCGTACGGCGTCAATCTCATGCTGCTCACTCCGCATATCGATGACATCGTCCAGATGGTCATCGATGAGCGCGTTCCCATGGTGACGACGGGTGCTGGCAATCCCGGCAAGTACATGGCGGGTCTCAAGGACGCAGGCATCAAAGTGATTCCGATCGTTCCGTCGGTCGCACTCGCCAAGCGCATGGAGTCTATCGGTGCTGACGCCATCATCGGCGAAGGCATGGAGGCGGGTGGGCACATCGGCGAACTGACAACGATGGTGCTCATCCCGCAACTTGCGGACGCCGTCGACATCCCCGTGATCGCGGCCGGGGGCATCGCTGACGGGCGTGGCGTTGCAGCTGCCTTCGCGCTGGGCGCGGAAGGCGTCCAACTCGGCACCCGCTTCATGTGTGCAGAGGAGTGCACGATCCATCCTGCGGTCAAGGAGCAGGTGCTGAAGGCCAAAGACCGGGACACGGTTGTGACGGGACGTTCAACGGGCCACCCGGTGCGGGTGCTCAAGAACAAGCTGGCACGGCAGATCATGGAGCTCGACAGGCAGAACAAGGCCGAGGAGATCGAGGCGCTTGGGGCAGGCAAACTCGCACTCGCCATGCGCCAGGGTGACACCGAGATGGGTAGCCTCATGGCCGGACAGATCGCGTCGATGGTGTGCAGGATCGAGCCGGCTGCCGATATCGTGACCGGGCTCGTTCGCGATGCCGAAGCGGTCATCCACCGCCTGTCTGCGGCACAGGGCGCGTAATGGTGACGAGGCGCGTGGCGTTCGTCTTCCCCGGGCAAGGGTCGCAACGGGTCGGCATGCTCGATCGGCTTCCGGATCGGTCTGCAGCGATGGCGCTGTTGGATCATGCCGAGTCGCTGACCGCTCTTCCGCTGCGGACGCTCGCCGCGGAAGGTCCCGACGCGGCGCTTTCCGATACGCGTGTCGCGCAACCGCTGCTCTATATCGCTGACCTCATCTGGGCACGCGCCGTGGCCGCAGCAGGCGTGACCCCATCCGTGGTTGCGGGTCATAGCCTTGGTGAGTACGCCGCTTTGGCGTTTGCCGGTGTGTTCTCTGACGAGAGAGGCCTCGAGCTGATCTGCGAGCGCGCGAGATTGATGGCCGAGGTGGCGGCGACGGCGCAAGGGACGATGGCTGCGGTGCTCGGCATGGATGTGGAAGGCGTGACAAGTGTCATCGGGGGACTCTCAGGCGTATGGACCGCCAATGACAACGGGCCGGGTCAGGTCGTTATCTCGGGCACGCATCCCGGCATCGAGCGTGCGCTGGAGGCGCTCTCTGCAGCCGGAGCACGTCGGGTCGTCACGCTGAATGTGGCCGGCCCGTTCCACTCACCGCTCATGGCCGCAGCGGGGGACGCGTTCGCGTCCGTGTTGGACGAGACTCCGTTCAACGACGCGATGATACCCGTCGTCCAGAACACCGACGCGGAGCCTGCTGTGGATGCCGCGACGCTCAGGACACGGCTCTCCACGCAGATCGTCTCACCGGTCGGTTGGACGGCCACACTCGACGCGTTCGTGTCGACGGGTGTGGAGGTCCAGGTCGAGTGCGGCCCTGGCTCGGTGCTGACCGGGATCGTTAAGCGATATCCGGGTCTCGAAGGGGTATCAGCCGAGACAGATGGCATCGAACGCGTTTGCGAGGTGATTCGCCGATGACACGGCTTGAGGGACGCGTGGCACTGGTGACCGGCGCTTCCCGGGGTATCGGCGCGGCTGTGGCCAAGCGCCTTGCGGCTGAAGGGGCCGTCGTGGCGGTCAACTATGCCGGCCGCGCGGACGCCGCAGCGGAAGTCGTGTCGGCAATCGAGATAGAAGGCGGCACCGCTGCCGCCTTCCAGGCCGACGTGAGCGACCCGTCGGCCTGCTCCAAGCTGGTCGATGACGTTGTGGCCCGGTTCGGCCGGGTTGACGTGCTCGTCAACAACGCTGGGATCACACGTGATGGGCTCCTTGTGCGAATGTCGGACGACGACTGGCGTGCGGTCCTCGAGACCAATCTGTCGGGCGCGTTCTACCTCTCCCGCGCCGTGGGCAAGCTCATGATGAAGCAGCGTTCGGGCTCCATCATCAACATCTCATCGGTCGTGGGTGTGATGGGCAACGCGGGTCAGGCCAACTATGCCGCCGCCAAGGCCGGACTCATCGGGCTCACCAAGAGCGTGGCCCGCGAACTTGCGGGGCGCGGCGTCCGTGCCAACGCGGTCGCGCCCGGGTTCATCGCTACCGACATGACCGACTTGCTGCCGGAATCCGCGCGAGAAGCCGCTACAGCCTCGATCGCCATGGGTCGGCTGGGCGCACCCGAGGACATCGCGGCGATGGTCGCCTTTCTTGCGAGCGATGACGCGTCGTATATCACCGGTCAGGTCATTGCCGTCGATGGCGGGATGACATTCGTATAGCCGGACCCAACGCGAGAGCGCTGGAAGGAGGTGTTTCGTATGGAGCATGAGGAGATCTTCGCAAAAGTGAAGGATGTCATCGTCGATCAGCTGTCAGTCGATGAGGACGACGTGACCTCCGAGGCGTCGTTCTTCGACGACCTGGGCGCCGACTCGCTCGACATCGTCGAGCTGGTGATGGCGCTCGAGGATTCGTTCGGCGTGTCCATTCCGGATGAAGAGGCCGAGTCGATCAAGACCGTCGGCGATGCAGTCGAGTACATCGCCGCGAACCAGGACTAGCGCGGCGGCTACGGCCGCCTTGTGGCGGCACCATCCTCTACGGGTGGTGCCGCACACGCGCCTTAAGGAGGCACACGTGGAGATGCCCACGCTCACCATAGGCTCGCGGACGGCGCAGCTTCCGATCGTGCAGGGCGGGATGGCCGTACGCATCTCGCTCTCGCCGCTCGCGTCGGCTGTCGCTCGTGCCGGTGGTGTGGGTCTCATCGCTGGCTCCGGGCTGAGCGTTGAGGAACTGGCGTTGGAGGTCCGCCGGGCCCGCGAAGCCACTGATGGCGTCATCGGCGTCAATATCATGGTCGCGGTGCGGGCGTTCAAGGAACTTGTGCATACGGCGATCGACAGCGGGATCGATCTGCTCGTCGCAGGAGCGGGCTTCTCGCGTGACATGTTCGGCTGGTGCAGAGATGGCGGCGTCGAATGCGTCCCCATCGTGGGCTCCGCGCGTGTCGCCAGGCTTGCCGAGAAGTTCGGTGCTTCGGCCGTTGTCGTTGAGGGTTGTGATGCCGGAGGCCACCTGGGCACCGATCGACACGTGGATGATCTGCTCCCCGAGATCCTCGAGGCTGTCGACATCCCGGTGATCGCTGCCGGAGGCATCGCGGATGGCGCGGACATCAAGCGTATGCTCGATGCCGGTGCCGCGGGCGTGCAGATGGGATCGCGTTTCGTGGCAACGCAGGAGTGCTCGGCGTCGGACGCGTTCAAGCAGATGTACCTGGACGCCTCCATCGAGGACATCGTTCTCACCAAGAGCCCGGTCGGTCTCCCCGGACGCGCCATAGTGAACCCGCTCACAGAGCGGCTCGCTGTGGGAGATTACCCGCGGATCGAGCGATGCCGATCATGCCTGAAGGAGTGTGGCAAGGAGTACTGCATCATGGACGCGCTCGAGCGCTCACAGCGAGGTGACGTCACCAGCGGGCTCGTGTTCGCCGGAACCTCAGCGGCCCGTGTCCATGATGTGCCGGGTGTTGCTGAGTTGATGGACCGCCTCGTGGCCGAGTGGCGCGCGGCGAGCGGGGAGGAGTAGGACATGGACAGACGAGTCGTCGTCACCGGCCTCGGCGCTGTGTCACCCGTTGGCGTTGGCGCCGATGCGATCTGGGATTCGGTTGCCGCCGGTCGCAGCGGCGTGGGTCCGATCACCGCTTTTGACACTACGGGATATACGACACGCATTGCGGCGTGTGTTGATGAGTGGGATCCCGCACCGTGGATCGATCCCAAGGAAGCACGGCGCATGGCCCGGTTCCAGCAGTTCGCGGTCGCGTCTGCGTTGATGGCAGTGGAGGATGCTGACCTCGTGATCGATGAGAGCAACACCGAGCGCGTTGGCGTCATCGTCGGCTCGGGGATCGGGGGCCTCGCCACCATGGAGGAGCAGAAGGCGGTGCTGGATGCGAAGGGGCCCGGACGGGTGAGCCCGTTCCTCGTGCCGATGATGATCGTCGATCTCGCTGCCGGTCACATCTCCATCAGGCTGGGCGCCAAGGGGATCAACTACGCGCCGGTCTCCGCATGCGCCACCGGGAACCACTCGATCGGTGAGGCGGGAGAGGCCATCCGTCGCGGCGACGCGGATGTCGTTATCGCCGGCGGGTTCGACTGCGGCGTGACGCCTCTCGGTCTCGCAGGATTCTCGGCTGCGAGATCGCTCTCCACACGCAACGACGACCCGACTGCGGCCTCGCGTCCATTCGATGCGGAGCGGGACGGTTTCGTGATGGGTGAGGGGGGCGGCGTGATCGTGCTCGAGGAGCTCGAGCATGCCCGCACGCGTGGTGCTCGCGTCTACGGCGAACTCGCGGGATACGGTGCTTCAGCTGACGCGTATCACCTCACCGCGCCCGATCCCTCGGGGGATGGAGCTCGCAGGGCGATGTTGCAGGCCTTGAGCAAGGCGCGTCTGGAGCCTTCGGCAATCGACTACATCAACGCTCATGGCACGTCCACGGGACTTGGTGACGCTGCTGAGACGGGTGCGATCAAGCAGGTGTTTGGCGCAGATCCGCCGCCGGTGTCGTCGACCAAGTCCATGACCGGCCACCTGCTGGGCGGTGCAGGAGCGCTCGAAGCCATCATCTGCCTGATGGCGATGAAGCATGGGGTTCTCCCACCCACCATCAACTACACGACTCCGGACCCCGAGTGCGACCTGGACTACGTCCCGAACAAAGCCCGTGACGCACGCATCGGTGCGCTCATGAGCAACTCGTTCGGTTTTGGCGGACACAACGCTACGCTGGTGTTCGCGCACTGTGAGGACTGAGGCGTGGAACACGAACTGCGTGACCAGGTAGAGCGCATCACCGGGCATCGGTTCAAGGATGTCTCTCTTCTTGTGGAAGCGCTGACCCATCCCTCATACGCCGCCGAACACGACGGCGCGAGGACGTACGATCGGCTCGAGTTCCTCGGCGACGCGGTTCTCGGATTCGTCGTGGCTGACGAGATGTTCCACGCGTATCCCGGAGACACCGAGGGCGTACTCACCAGGCGGAAACACACCGTCGTCGCCGGTGAGGCGCTTGCTCCGGCTGCCATGGCTCTGGGTATCGGCGATCTCGTCCTGCTGGGACGAGGCGCGGATGCAGCAGGGGAGCGAGAGCGGCCGTCGGTGCTGGAGAATGCCCTGGAAGCGTTGGTCGGGGCCATCTACGTGGACGGAGGCCTTCAGGCCGCACGGGAGTTCGTCGGTAGATTCCGCGCGAGTACGCCGATGTCCGATGTCAAGCCTGTTCCTGACGTGAAGTCGCTGCTGCAGCAGCGCACCCAGGCCGAGGGCGGAGTACTGCCCTCGTACCGGATCGTCGCCAGCGAAGGTCCGCCTCACGACCGCACGTATACGGCCGAGGTCTCTGTCGCGGGCCAGGTGCTGGGTACCGGGACAGGGGTCTCGAAGCAAGCTGCCGAGAAGGCGGCTGCCGCCTGCGCGTTAGCGATTCTTGAAGAGGGTGGCCGACAGGCCTGAGCAGCGCCGTCGCTATGGTAGGATACGGTGCGTCCGGCGCTGGCCATGCCCGGGTGATCCGTCTCCGCACACCTGTTGAATGGGTTGTCACTTGTACCTGAAGTCACTCACCCTCAAGGGGTTCAAATCCTTTGCTGACAAGAGCCGGCTCGCCCTTGAGCCCGGCGTCACCGTGGTCGTCGGACCCAATGGATCCGGCAAGTCCAACATATCCGACGCTGTGTTATGGGTGCTCGGCGAACAGTCAGCGAAGTCGCTCCGCGGCAACTCCATGGAAGACGTCGTGTTCGCAGGCTCGTCAGCGCGTCAGGCCGTTGGTATCGCAGAAGTCGATCTGGTGCTCGACAATAGGGATGGCACCCTCCCGCTCGAGTTCAGCGAGGTCACCATCACGCGCCGGATGTTTCGCAACGGTGAGAGCGAGTACTTGATCAACCAGTCACCCGCGCGTCTGCTGGATATCCAGGAGCTCCTGCACGATACCGGCCTCGGGCGTGACACGCACTCCATCATCAGCCAGGGAAGACTCGACGAGATCCTGAACTCTAAGCCGGAGGAGCGTCGCGCGCTGATCGAGGATGCGGCCGGCGTTCTCAAGCACAAGAAGCGCAAGGACCGCGCTGTGCGCAAGCTGACCTCCATGGATGTCCATCTGGATCGCATCCGGGATGTCCTCGTGGAGATCGACAGACAGTTGAAGCCGCTGCAGCGTCAGGCGGACAAGGCGCGGGAGTACCGCGATATCGAGGCCGAACTCCATGAGCTCGAGGTCGCACTTGCGGTTGCGGACCTCCGTGGACTGCAGGAGCAGTGGGACGCCCTCGAACGTCGCGAGCGCGAGCATGATGCCGAGGTGGACCTCGCACGGTACCGTCTGTCGGAGAAGGAGCGGGAGCTCCAGAAGTTCCAGTCGCTGCTCGAGGAGAAGGGCCTGTTCGTCGGCGACCTCTCAGAACAGCGTCGGCGTCTTCAGTCCGTCCTCGAGCGCACCAACTCGGGTCTGCTGTTGCTGGAGGAGAAGGGCAAGAACCTCGTCGAGCGTCTGTCCGAACTCCGTCAGAAGTTCCACCAAAGCGGCACCAGGCTCGAGGGGCGCACTCGCGAACTGGAACAGATCGCCGAGGAGCGCGCAGTCACCGAGGCCAAGATCCAGGCCCTGTATACGCAGCTTGGTGAGCTGCGCAAGGAGTCTGAGCTGGCCCGGAAGGCGCGCCTGGCGGCTGACGAGGCACTGACGAGGGCGATGACCGATTCGAGACGTGCACGCAAGGACGTCGACTCGGCCCGTCTCGAGCTTGCTGATGTGCAGCAGTCGCTATCAGGTTTCGCGCTCGAATCAGAGATCCTCGCGGAACGTGCCACAGCCATCCGGGACAACCGTACTGCACTCATGCAGACGCTATCGGCCAGGCGCTCACGCCTCGACCAGCTGAACGAGCGTATCGAGAGAACGAGAAGAGAGTCCGATCTTGCCGCGGGGGAGGTCGACAAGCACGTACGCCTCAGCGAATCGAGGCGGGTGCAGTTGGATCGGCTCAGGACAGAGGTCTCTGAGGTCCGCGCCGAGATCCGCGCGCTCGAGGAAGTCGACCGCGCATTCGACGCGGCGTCGCCCGCCCTCGCAACGATGCTTGCCCGCGAGGAGCGCTTCCCGGGGCTGATCGGTCCGGTCACAGACCACGTGACGGTTCCCAGGGAGTTCGAGCGTGTCGTCGAGCGCGTGTTGGGGGCCGACGTGTTCTGCGTGCTTGTCCAGCACCGCGATGATCTCGAGCGCACGGTTGCGGTACTCGAAGAGAATGGGGCTTCGGAGTTCGCATTGCTGGCCATCGACGCGGTCCAGCGCCGCGTACTCCCCGATGAAGCTCCCGGTATCCGTCTGATCGATGTGCTCGAGTGTGCTGACGACATACGTCCGGCTCTTGAGGCGCTGATCGGCGACGTTTGCGTTGTGGAGTCTCTCAGGGATGCTCTGACCCAGGCTGATGGCCCCTGGCGCCTGGTCACGCGCGACGGTCACATGGCGTGGGATGGCGGGCGTGTCAGAGTCGGACGCAATCTTGATGAGGACTCGGGGATTCTGACCCGGCGGCGCCAGCTCGTCGACCTTCGGGATCGTCACGCGTCATTGGACTCGTCGCTGGCCGAGGGTGAGGCGGCCGTAGTCGCGCAGGGTGAGGCGCTGGAAGCGGCGCAGCAAGACGCTCTGGTGCTGTCGCAGGAGCTCGCGGCGCTGACCGGTGAGGAGGCGTCGCTCCGGGAAGAAGTCGGCCGGTTGGAGCAGAGCGTCACAGACTCGGACACCGAGGCGGCTTCGATCGGACTGCGCATCCGCCAGATGGAGGAGCGAACGGCCAAGGACCGCCCACTGCAACGGGCGCTCAATGACCGTATCGAGGCGGGATTGCGCACGATAGAGGAGCTCGAGGACGCGACCGTTGCGATGCGGGAGGAGCGCGACGTCAAGTTCCGCGAGGAGGCCGATGTCACGACCCGGCTTGGTGCGTGCCAGGTGGAGATCGCCGCAGTCTCAGAGCGCGAGGTGCATCTCAAGCGCCGGCATGGCGCCCTCACGTCCGAGCTTCGGGAACTTGAGCACGCTGTCGCATACTCCGGAGAGACGGCCGAGGCTCTCGAGGCGCTCCGGGCACGCGTGGAACCGCTTCATGAGCTCTATCAGGTGCTGCTCGAACGCGCGGAGCACTGGGCCGACAAGCTTCGGGATCGGGCACGGTTCGAACAGGCCGACTCTGAGTCGCTCAGACAGACGATCCATGATGGTCAGGAGGCTGTCCGGGCCGCGCAAGCTGCCGTGGAAGCAGCGCTCGACGTCATGTCCGATGTGAGGGCCGAGAAGGCCGCGCTTGAAGTCCAGGTCACCGCAGCCGTACGGCGGATCGTTGAGGATCTCGGCATGCCGGTGGAACGGGCGCTGGAACTGCCTTCGGTCGAGGATCGTGCAGCGGCTACCGATCGCGCCGTCCGTCTTCGGCGGCGGATATCCAATCTGGGCCCGGTGAATCCGGTTGCCGTAGAGGAGTTCGCAGGACTACAGCAGCGCCGCGACTTCATGCAGGGCCAGCTTGATGACCTGCTCGCCAGCCGCCACTCGCTGCAGAAGGTCATCGGAGCCATCGACCGGAAGATGCGCGACCGGTTCCTCGAGACGTTCGAGGTCGTCGACGGTCACTTCCAGGAGATCTTCAGTGTGCTGTTCCCGGGTGGGCAGTCATCACTCGCACTCACCGATCCCGACGATCCGGAGACCACCGGCGTGGAGGTCGTGGCGCAGCCCAGAGGCAAGCGGTTGCAGAAGATGAGCCTGCTCTCCGGAGGAGAGAAGTCACTGACCGCCCTCGCTCTGCTGTTCGCCGTCTATCGCACGAGGCCATGTCCGTTCTACATCCTGGACGAGGTCGAGGCCGCTCTGGACGATACGAACCTGCGGCGGTTCATCGCATTCGTGGACAGTCTGCGCAGCCATACCCAGTTCATCATCGTCACCCATCAGCGGAGGACGATGGAGATGGCGGATGTGCTGTACGGCGTGTCAATGCAGGCCGACGGGGTGAGCAAGGTCGTGAGCCAGAAGCTCGAGCGTGCTGTCGCAGAGGTGGAGTCATCATGAGTGACGCCCCCTGGTACAAACGCCTTGGCTCGGGGCTGCACCGCACGCGAGAGCAGCTCGGAGGCCACATCAACACCCTGCTGCGGCGCGGACCTGAGCTGGACGAGGAGTTCTGGGACGGCCTGGAGGAGGCGCTCGTACTTGCCGATATGGGCGGCCTCGCCGCCGCGGAGATGGTGGGACGCCTGCGCAAGACCGCGGTACGTGAGGCACTGCCGGACGCATCGTCGGTGATCGCGCGGCTTGTGGATGAGATCGCCACGGAAGTCACATGTAGCGGGGATGACCCGCTTCGAGAATCGCCTGTGTGTGTTCTGATGGTGGGCGTGAATGGCACCGGCAAGACCACGAGCGTTGGCAAGCTCGCCAGCGCGGCGGCAAGTGATGGCCGATCAGTCGTCATCGGCTCGGCTGATACGTTCCGGGCCGCTGCTATCGAGCAACTGCGGGTCTGGGGTGAGCGTGCTGGAGTCCCAGTGGTCGAACGGGCGCACGGATCCGACCCTGCCGCCGTCGTGTACGACACCATTGCCGAAGCGCGTCGACGCGACGCGGATCTCGTTCTCATCGATACAGCCGGGAGACTGCACACCTCACCCGACTTGATGGCGGAGCTGCAGAAGGTGAAACGGGTCGCGGAACGCGAGAGCCCGTATCCCGTACGGTCGGTTCTGGTGATGGACGCAACGACAGGGCAGAACGGCCTCGTGCAGGCGCGCGAGTTCCATCGCGCGCTCACACTCGACGGTGTCATTCTGACCAAGCTGGATGGGACCGCAAAGGGAGGGATCGTGGTGGCGGTCGCCCGTGCCCTCCAACTTCCGGTTCTGCGTGTGGGCGTGGGGGAGGGGATCGATGACCTCGAGCCCTTCGACCCTGAAGCATTCGCTCGGGCACTCATCGGCGACGCGCTCTGACCATCAGATGGAGTCGTTCCGTTTCATCCTGTGGCGTGAGTCGGATCAGCCTGCTGTTGTTGTAGCGGTGGTCCTCGCCATCGTGCTCGGGGTGGTTGTCGGCCTGCTGTATTTCGTGTTCACAACGATCCGCATCGCTGGCCCTTCCATGGAGCCTGCACTGCGGGATCAAGACCGTGTTCTCGTGACCAAGGGCTACGAGGAACCGATGCGCGGGGATATCGTGTCGGCCACCGTTCCCGACGAGTACGGCGAGCCGGTGCGGGTGGTCAAACGCGTTGCCGCGGTGCCAGGAGACACAGTCGAGATCTACGGTGATCGCGCTTACGTGAACGGGCGTCGCATTCCCGGTGGGGCTGACGGTGATGGAGCACCGCTCTCGTTTCCGGCGTTCACGGTGCCCGAAGGGTACGTCTATCTGCTCGGAGACAACCGGCAAGTCTCGTACGATAGCCGCGTGGTCGGTGCGGTGCCCATCACGGTCGTGCGCGGCAAAGTGGTCGCGATCATCCTGCCGTTGAGCCGTTTCGCTATAGTCGAATGATCGCGCGGTCGAATCGCGCCGCGTATCTGCGGAGGTGTATGCGTTGTTCGAGAACCTCACCGATAGATTGCAGTCGGTATTCAGTAAGCTGACCGGCAAGGGCGTACTCAGCGAGGCCGACGTCGACGCAGCCATGCGTGAGGTGCGGATGGCGCTACTCGAGGCGGACGTCGACTTCAAGACAGTGAAGGGTTTCGTCGCCGCTGTCAGGGACAGGGCGGTCGGACAGGACGTGATGAAGAGTCTCACGCCCGGTCAGATGGTCGTGAAGATCGTCCTCGACGAGCTGACGAACCTGATGGGCGGCTCTCACTCAAGGCTCGTGTTCTCGGGCCGCATCCCCTCGGTGATCATGCTTGTGGGCCTTCAGGGTTCGGGGAAGACGACCGCCGCAGCGAAGCTGGCGCGTCTGATGGCCGAGCAAGGACGCAGTCCGCTGCTCGTGGCGTGCGATGTCTACCGTCCTGCCGCCATCGAACAGCTCGTGGCGCTCGGCTCCCAGCTGGATATCCCGGTCTACCGGGAGGACGCAGGGGAGCCGGTGGCCATCGCACGCGCTGGCGTCAAAGAGGCGGTCGCTACCATGCGGGACCTGGTGATCGTGGACACGGCGGGCCGGCTCCACGTGGACGAGGCGATGATGGATGAGGCCGCCGCCATCCGTGATGCGGTGCGTCCGGATCAGGTGCTCATGGTCGTTGACGCCATGACCGGCCAGGACGCCGTGATCGCCGCGAAGGCGTTCGCCGATCGCGTGGACTTCGATGGTGTGATCGTGACCAAGCTTGATGGTGATGCCCGTGGAGGTGCTGCGCTCTCGGTGCGCTCGGTCACCGGCCGACCCATCAAGTTCGTCGGTGTGGGGGAGAAGCTCGACGCACTCGAAGCGTTCCATCCCGAGCGAATGGCCCAGCGCATACTCGGCATGGGCGACGTGGTGACGCTTATCGAGAAGGCCCAGAGCGCGCTCGATGCGGATTCCGCCGAGCAGATGGAGGCTCGGCTCAAGGAAGGGCGCTTCACGCTGGACGACTTCCTTGCGCAGCTGCAGCAAGTGCGGAAGATGGGCTCGCTCGGGGACATCATGAAGATGATCCCGGGTGCCGGCAAGTTGCCGCAGGACGCCAAGATCGATGAAGGTGCGCTCGCACGCACAGAGGCGATCATCCACTCCATGACCCGCCGCGAGCGCGAGAAGCCATCGATCATCAACGGCTCACGCCGCGAGCGCATCGCCATGGGGGCGGGCGTGGCCGTGTTCGAGGTCAACCAGCTGCTCAAGCAGTACACCCAGGCCCAGAAGCTGATCAAGCAGATGCAGGTTGCCGAGCGACAGGGCAAGCGCGGCAAGCGGCGCGGCGGCATCTTCCCCGGCATGCCGGGTGGATTCTAGAGGTCCGGGGCGCAACAAGA
This sequence comes from uncultured Coriobacteriaceae bacterium, assembly GCA_964582445.1. Lineage (GTDB taxonomy): Bacteria > Actinomycetota > Coriobacteriia > Anaerosomatales > Anaerosomataceae > Anaerosoma. The sequence continues at coordinate 18,723 of CAZOSR010000006.1, forward strand.
ACGCTTTTGACCGGCGGGTGGACATCTCGTATCATTAGTCGCTGCTTTTGCTCACGAGTGGTCCAACGGGACCACCTACACGGAGGTGACGGTTTTGGCAGTTAAGATCCGCCTTGCTCGTGCAGGCGCGAAGAAGGCACCGTTCTACCGCGTCGTCGCGGCGGACTCACGCGCACCGCGTGACGGTCGTTTCATCGAGATCCTGGGACGCTACAACCCGCGTACCGATCCGTCGACGATCGAACTCGATGTTGAGAAGATCGAGGCCTGGATCGCAAAGGGCGCCACGCCCAGCGAGACCGTCGCCAAGCTGATCGCGATCGCAAAGAACCCTGAGTCCGAGGCCCCCGCAAAGGGTGAGACGCTGTCTAAGAAGGCACAGGCCAAGGCGGCGGACGAGGCGAAGGCCGCCGCAGAGGCCGCTGCGAAGGCTGCAGAGGAAGCGGCAGCGACCGCCGAGGTCGAGGCTGAGGTGGCCGAAGAGCCCTCTACGGACGAGACCGTCGAGGCGGCGGAGTAGCGATGCCGTCACGCGCGGACGTCGATGCGCTGGTAACCCACGTCGTCACCTCGGTCGTAGAGCATCCGGACGAGGTGCGGATCGACAGTCACGAACAGGGTGGCCTCACAACGTACGAGGTGTCTGTCCATCCCGATGATGTGGGCAAGGTCATCGGCCGTCAGGGCCGCGTCATCAAGGCTCTCCGCGTGCTTGCACGCGCGGCAGCTTCGGTCGACGGAGCGGACGCGACGGTCGAGGTCATCGGCTGAGAGTCATGAGTGCCCCGTACCGCAGGGTCGGTCGGATTCAGAAGTCACACGGCATCAAGGGAGAGGTCGTCGTCGCACTGACGGACGGCCTCTCTGCCGGTGACATCAGCGATGTGGACGTGTGGGTGGTACCGCCGGTGCCGCCCATGAGCGCTCGGCGGATCGTGGATGCGCGGACCGCTCCCAGAGGCGTGATCGTGGCACTCGAAGGTGTGGATACCTCCGGCGATGCACGCGATCTCGTCGGCCGCTGGCTCCTGGCGAAGAGCGAATCGCTTCCTGAGGCTCAGCCCGCCACCTCTGACGTCATCGGCTACCGCGTCATCGATACCCAACGTGGTTATCTCGGTGTCGTCACTGATGTCATCATCACGGGGGCCAACGACGTATTCGTGGTCGACGAGGGTCCCTTCGGACAGGTACTGCTCCCGGTCATCGACGAGGTTGTTCGGACCCTTGATGCGGATGCCGGTGAGGTGACCGTCGATATACTCGATGGATTGATCGATGAGCGGAGCGACGTATGAGGATCGACATCGTCAGCGTTCTCCCGACGGTCTTCGGCCCCGTTCTGGATGCCTCGATCCTTGGCCGTGCGCAGGCGCGCGGTGCGATCGATGTCGCCGTCCATGACTTGCGCGACTGGACCGACGACCGTCATCGCACCACAGACGACTATCCGTTCGGTGGCGGGCCTGGAATGGTCATGAAACCCGAACCAGTCTTCCGCGCTCTTGACGATGTCTCCTCGCAGACCGATGTCGACCCTTATGTCATCATCATGTCACCGCAGGGCAGACGTCTGGACCAGGCGCTGGTGCGCGAACTCTCAGAGCTGCCGCGCATCGTCATCCTCTGTGGCCGCTACGAGGGCTTCGACGAGCGTATCCTGTCGCGTGCGGATATCGAGGTCTCCATAGGGGACTACGTCCTCACCGGCGGCGAGCTTCCGGCGTTGGTGCTTGTCGATGCGATCGCACGGCTGCAGCCCGGCGTGCTTGGGTGTGAAGATTCCGCAACAGACGAGTCGTTCAGCGAGGGGCTGTTGGAGTATCCTCAGTACACTCGACCCGCCGACTTCCGCGGCATGAAGGTCCCCGATGTGCTGCTGAGTGGCGACCATGGACGTGTTGCCGCATGGCGTCGCCGTGAGTCGCTGAGGAGGACCGCCCAACGCAGGCCTGACCTCCTGCGGTTCGTTGAGCTGGATGAGGAAGAGACAGCGTTCGTAAGAGACATCGCCGAGGAGGAGACCACGCATCGTGACTGACAACGATCGCGAGTACAGCACAGATGTAGCGTCGGATGCCGATGACGTGATCGAGGAGGAGCCCCGGCCCCGCAGGATGGATTCGCGTGCGGCGACCGAGGAGCCGGTGTCCTTCGGCCGTTGGCTTGCCGAACTCGTGGTCATGGTCGTTCTCGCGTTTGTTCTTGCAGGCGCCATACGTACGTGGATCGTGCAGCCGTACGTCGTTCCGACCGGGTCGATGATCCCCACCATCGAACTCCAGGATCGTGTGATCGCGAACAAGTTCATCTACCGGTTCGCCGAGCCGGCACGTGGTGACATCGTGGTGCTCGATGACCCTACTGGATCAGTGGATACCTTGATCAAGCGAGTGATCGCCGTAGGCGGCGAAACGGTGGATCTCGTCGACGGGAACGTTGTCGTCGACGGTGTGATACTGGATGAACCGTATACGCACGGACTGCCGAGCGAGCCCATGGTCCTGGACATGCCGTACACCGTGCCGGAGGGCTCGGTTTGGCTGATGGGGGACTACCGCACCAATAGCGCCGATTCTCGCGTGTTCGGGGCGGTACCGCTTGATCAGATTCGCGGACGGGCCGTGTACCGCTTCTGGCCGATCGACCGCATAGGCAAGATGGACTGACGGGGGTCCGGTCGGATTCATCAGACCCCTTGGGACCGATTGCCTCATGGGGAACGCTTCGCTATACTGTGCACTCGTGCCTCAGGGCACCCGGAAAAACACCACATACTGAACAGGAACGTCTCATGGACAAGATCCGCGCAATCGAGCAGCAGCAGCTGCGTGACGACCTGCCCGAGTTCGGGGTCGGGGATACCGTCAAGGTCATGTACAAGGTCGTCGAGGGCAGCCGCGAACGTGTTCAGCCGTTCCAGGGCATCGTCATCAGGCGCCACGGCGCGGGGAATCGTGAGACCTTCACGGTCCGGAAGCTCTCCTTCGCCGTGGGTGTCGAGCGTACGTTCCCCGTGCACTCCCCGAAGATCGTCGGTCTCGAGATCGTCTCGCGCGGCAAAGTGCGTCGTTCCAAGCTGTATTACCTCCGGGACAAGGTCGGCAAGGCCGCCCGTGTCAAGGAACTCCGCCACTGATCGACATATCAGGCTCCGCAATGAAGACCCCGGGTCGATACCGGGGTCTTCATCATTCCGGGGGTAGACTGGACATATGACTTCGAGACCCGCCAGCGAGATCCAGGCCGAGTTGGTTGCTGCGTCGGCAGACGACCTACCGCATCTCATCGATGCCTATCGCGGTGACGAGCGACAGGGAGTGCGAGCTGCGGTCACCCGCGCTCAGCGGCGTCTCGCACGCGAGATTGCAGAACTCCATCGGCTGCATACGCTCGCGGCGGTGGAGTGGGAGTTGATGGACGGAGGGTGCTTCGTCGTCGCCGGGGTCGATGAGGTCGGTCGCGGGGCGCTCGCAGGCCCGGTCACAGCATGCGCGTGTGTGTTTGACCGGCAGACCCATGTCCGTGGAGTCGACGATTCCAAGCGCCTTTCGCCAGCCACACGCGTGCGGCTGGCCGAGGAGATACGCTCTATGGCGCTGGGAGTCGCGGTCGCGCACGTCGACCCGCTCGACATCGACCGTATGGGTATCGCCGCTGCGACAGTCCTCGCTATGCGTACCGCGATCGACGGGCTGCCTTCACGTCCCGACCACGTTCTGGTCGACGGCTTACCCGTGGACGTCGGTCATCCGTGTACGGCAATCGTCAAGGGCGACTCCAGTACCCGCTGCATCGCGGCCGCGTCCATCGTGGCGAAGGTCGCGCGTGACCGACTCATGGGCGAGCTCGAACTCCAGTACCCTGGATACGGGTTCGCTCGGCACAAGGGCTACGGCAGCGCCGAGCACATCGATGCGATCAGCCGGCTTGGGCCCTCCCCGGTGCACCGTATGTCTTTCGCACCCTGCGCGTCACGTCGGCTCTTCTAACTGTCGAGGTGACTGTCGAAGCGCGTCGTCCCTGGTAGGGTCGCGAGGTAACGACCCGGTAGGGACCCGTTCATCTCTGGTTGCACACCACGTGGGATGCTCCCTCGGACGAAGGGAGTACTACCATGACAACCGTGGAGATCGGTCGTAGGGGGGAGGCTGCGGCAGCGGCTTACCTTGAGCGTCAAGGCATGCATGTCATCGATCGGAACTGGCGGAACGGACGCGGTGAGATAGACATCGTTGCTCTTGATGGGGAGCAGCTCGTCATCTGTGAGGTCAAGACGAGGGCCTCCACTGCCGCGGGCCAACCTGAGGAATCGGTCTCTGCTGCCAAGCAGCGTCGCCTGGTGAGGCTGGCGGAAGCGTACGTGGCCGCAGCCGGACTGATCGAGCCCTGCGTGCGGTTCGATGTCGTGTCTATCGTGGTACTGAGCGACGACCGTGCACTGTTGCGGCATCATCGCGCCGCGTTCGTATCGGACTGAACCCCATGCAGGCATCGATCACTACCGCGACTCTTCACGGAGTGGAGGCGATCCGCGTCGAGGTCCAGACGGACGTGTCTCCAGGTCTACCGGTGTTCGGAATCGTCGGCCTTGCAGATGTGGCGGTTCAGGAGGCACGCGATCGTGTTCGTGCTGCACTGCGCTCGGCGGGGTTCGAGTTCCCAAACGCCAGAGTCATCGTGAATCTCGCGCCGGCCCCGCTTCGCAAGCATGGGACAGGGTTCGACCTGCCAATCGCTCTATCAGTGCTCTGCGCGACGAGACAACTCCCGCTCGATGTGTTCGAATCGGTGGCCACAGTCGGGGAGCTGGGGCTGGACGCACGTGTGCGTGAGGTGCCCGGGATGCTGGCGCACGCGATCGGCGCAGTGTCGCGCGGTGACGAACTCCTCGGCCCAGTGGAGTCAACAGCCGTGGTCGGCGCGGTTCCCGGTCTGGCCTTCCGAGGGCTGAGTGACCTTGCATCGCTCCGCACAGGACTTCCTTGCAGAAGCAGTGCAGCTCGTGGCGCAACCAGAGTGAGTGCCAAACCCCTGGTGCGACTCGAGGACATCGCAGGTCACGGGAGTGCGAAGCGTTGCCTCGAGATCGCTGCAGCCGGTGGTCACCACATTCTGCTCACCGGCCCACCGGGCTCGGGCAAGACACTGCTCGCTCGTGCGCTGACGGGAGTACTGCCGTCGCTCACTGAGCGGGAACGCCTCGAGTCCGCATTGATCCACTCAGTCGCCGGCCTCGATCCCTGTCCGTCCATCGAGGGAGAGCGGCCCTTCCGCGCCCCACACCATTCGTGTACGGTTGCCGGCCTGGTCGGCGGGGGAACGCCTCCACGACCTGGTGAGATCAGCCTCGCCCACAACGGAGTGTTGTTCCTTGATGAGATCGCGGAGTTCGCTCCCGCGGCGCTCCAGGCGCTCAGGCAGCCTATCGAGGAGGCCGCAGTGACGCTGGTTCGTGCAAACGGTTCGATCCGATATCCGGGGAGGGTCACGCTCGTCGGCGCCATGAATCCCTGTCCATGCGGGTACAGCGGTGATTCAGAGCGAGCTTGTGCGTGCACCGAGGGCGCCATCCATCGGTACCAGTCTCGCATCGGAGGACCGCTCTTCGATCGTATGGACATGACTATCCGGGTCGATAGGTTGGACCCCTCACTGCTGCTGACAGACGAACCGTGGATCGGTCCGTCCACCGCCGACGCACGCTCCCGTGTCGACAGGGCGCGGGAGTTCGCGCATGCCAGGCCGCCAGGCAGCCTGAGAAGCACGCTGACGCCGACGGCCAGGAAGACCCTTGAGACGGCAGCTCGCACGGCCCGGTTGTCCGGAAGGGGAGTGACCCGCGTGCTGCGCGTTGCTCGTACCGTCGCGGATCTTGACGTGGCAGAGCGTATCGAGGATGAGCACATCATCGAGGCAATCGCATATCGCTCATGGGAAGCATCGTGAACGGCTCCCGGTTCATCCTCGAACTGGGACACCCGGGCTATCCGCCGCAGCTTGCGGAGATACCAGATCCGCCGACCCGGCTGTACGGGATAGGTGACCCCTCATGCCTCGCACCCGGCCTCGCCATCGTCGGCTCACGCAAGGCAACACCCTATGGCCTGCGTTGTTCCCGTCAGTTCGCCACCTGGGCGGCAGTCGCCGGCGTGAGTGTCATCTCGGGCGCGGCGATCGGGTGCGACGCTGAGGCCCACAAGGCCGCACTGGAGGGCGGGGGGTGTTCTGTGGCCGTACTCGGGTGCGGGCCGGACGTGGACTACCCCAACCGTTCTCGTGGCATTCTCACCGAGATGCGGCACAGATGCGCGGTTGTGTCGGAGATCGCGTTCGGTGGTTCGCCGACCAGATGGACGTTCGTTCGTCGAAACCGGATCATCGCAGGACTTGCAGACGCGGTCCTGGTAGTAGAGGCCGGCCTTCCGAGTGGCACGTTCAGTACTGCCGATGCGGCTCTGGACGCAGGCAGAGAGGTCCTTGCTGTGCCGGGCTCCATACTGTCCGGGGAGTCCCGGGGATCCAACCGCCTCATACGGCAGGGCGCGACACCGATCACAGACGTAGCAGAGCTTGCAGCGGTACTCGGTGTCGAGGACGTAGCGCCAAAGGGGCGCTCCGACGTACATGGAGGTCGGGTCATCAGAGCGCTTGCCGCAGACCCGCTCAGGCCAGATGACCTTGCGCGTGAACTTGGACTCGACATCGTTTCCGCCGCGCGCACGCTCGGCAAGCTGGAGGCGACCGGGGCGATCGTCCGATACGCTGACGGACGCTACGGGATACGTTGATAGAGCCGGGGCCACCTGACGTAGAATGGCAGAGTCTGACGAGAGGAGCATGCCGGTGGACCCGGTCTCGATAATCGGTGCCGGGATCGCCGGGAGTGAAGCCGCCTGGCAACTGGCCGAGAGAGGAGTCCCAGTACGCCTGTACGAGATGCGTCCCGGCGGCTGCGGGCCCGCTCATCACACCGACCGCTTCGCTGAGTTGGTGTGCTCGAACTCCTTCAAGAGCGATGACCCGTGCACAGCTGCTGGCCTGCTCAAGCGCGAGCTGCAGGACATGGGGTCCATGGTCATCGCTGCCGCACGAGACACGGCCATTCCTGCTGGTGCTGCACTCGCAGTGGATAGAGACCTGTTCAGTGAACGGGTCACCCGGTCGATACTGGGGCATCCCCTCATCGAGGTGCATCGCGAGGAAGTGACATCCATTGTCGAAGGTGATGTGATCGTCGCTGCGGGTCCACTGGCCAGTCGACCGCTCATAGACGCCCTCTC
>CAZOSR010000007.1:0-22265 GCA_964582445.1 uncultured Coriobacteriaceae bacterium
GATGGTCGCATCGTCCGCGCCGAGTTGTGCGCCGTTCTGGTAGTGCCGGGCGGCTACGTCGCGGTCCAGCGTCAGTGCGAACGTCGCCCATGTGTTGTTGTGATACGTCGTGTTGAAGTTCCGCGTCCCGAGCTGGATGCGTGTTGCCGAGCCATCGCACAGGAAGCCGTACACGGAGGTCTGCTGGAGGATGAGCGCGAACAGGCCCTTGTTGGTGCTGCCGGATGCCCCTCCGTAGAGCATGGCGTTGCGCTCGACCCAGGCGGGACTGCGCGTGTACGCCAGCACCGTGTAGTCGCCCGTGCCGATGACCGGGAGGGCAGCGGTGATGTATGCGCCGTCGCCGTTGAACGCCTGTGCCTTGCCTATTGCCCCGGCAACCTCCACAATGGAGGCCGCGTTCGACTTCGTTCCGGTCAGCGCTTTCGCCGTCGAGTCCAGAATCTGCGTCGCGTCCGTGGGCGAGTTGTTCATGTGGTAGACGGCGACGTAGTTGTCATCCCACACGCCCTCGGCGTTCTCTCCGTTCGCCACGGTCGGCTCGCCGAAGTACATCCACACGTAGTCGTCGGTCGCGCCCGCCGGGATGTGCGGCACGCGCACCCAGAAGAACGACTCCCCGTCGCGGTCCCACGTGTCGAGTTCGTAGTCGAGCGCCGTGCCGTCCGAGTCCACGAAGCGGATGTCATCCCCGTCCCACTGACACCATGAGTAGTCGAACCTGTCCGGCGTCAGTTTCACCATGAGCGGGAAGTCGGTCAAGTCCTCGGCGCTCGCCGAGTTGTCGATGGTGAGCTTCATCCGGTAGGGCCATGACGAGTCCCACCAGGACGAGTGAGTGTCGTCGTAGTAGTCCTGTCCGTTCACCGTCAGGACCAGGATGCCGGACGAGCCCCAGCCGTCAGCGTCGCGCAGCTCGTCCGTCTGTATCGTGTACTCGTAGACTCTCGTTCCGTCGCCCCAGTTGACGACGGTCGGGTCGAGCGACAGTTCCGTCTCGGCGATGAGTGAGCCAACGGGCGACTCGCGCGCCGCCTGCGGAGGCAACGTGATTGTGTCGCCTTCGTTACAGGCCGCGTGGCGCACGAGCCGCTCCCGCATCTCCAGCGTGTACCGATGTGCGACTACCTGCGTCTCTTCGACGTGCGTCGCGCCGCACACTTCCTGCGCTGTGAGCGCCGCCAGCTCGGTCTCTTTGTCATGCCGCTCCTCCCTTCGTTTGTCTATCTCTTCGCTCGTCAGCCCCTTGGTGTTCTTGAGCGCTGCAATCTCCGCCTCTTTCGCCGCTATCGCCTCGGCGATGGGGATGCGCTTCGTTTCATATTCCGGCGTGTCGCGGTACGCCGCCACGCGCTCTACCCTGTCCACCTGCACGGCCCGCACCGTGGGCGCTGCGCCACCAGTCCGCTCCAGGGCGTCTACTCTGCACGTCACGTCGAGCGGGTCGCTAGAGCCCGAAATGGTGGCGCGTATCGTGACGCTGACGGGTGTTTCCCGCACTACCTCGAATGAGACGTCAAGCGGCCCCGCCGCCGCGATAGGGTAGGGGAGTGCTCCGACGAGCACCAGCAGCAGGACCGCGATTCTCAGCGCCCGAGCCATGACTCGAATGACCTCCACAGGAAATACCCGCCGACGATACAGATGGCGATGCCGGTCGTCAGATAGGTGTCAGCGACCTCCAGCCCCCACAGCAGGAACCCGGCGAACGCGCCGATGTTGGTGATGTGATTCCGGGCGATGACTGCCACAGCGCCCAGGCCGATGTAGAGCGCAACCTCAGCGACTTCCACGCGCGAGCCCCCTTGACATCATCGCTAGTTCCTTCATCGAGAACAGCCCCGTCGCCGCGGCGCGCGACAGCACGTCGGCGTCACGTGTTGGATCGCCGGTCAGCGGGACGGGTGGCTCGGGCGCGTCGTCTATCGGTGCGCCGTTCTCGTCGAGCAACGTCTCCCCCGGCTTGTAGATGCGCGGCCCTTCTCCGGGGCGGCTCGCGTCATAGATGAGCTTCTGCTTCTTCGTCTGCACCTGAATCATTCCGTCTGCCGGGTCGATGACCGCCTCGGTGTCGTAGTAGTTCCAGTAGTGGTGCGCGAACAGCGTCGTCATGCCCATCGGCGACCACTCGCGCCCGGTGACGAATCCCTTGACATCCCAGCACGCCAGGTTGATGAACTCGCCGCGCTTGCGCCCGTCCGCCCGTTGCGCCGGGTCGTAATATTGGTCCCGGCAGACGATGACGAAGTGCGTCGGGAAACGCAGCCTCGGATGCACGTGCATCCACGACTGCGCCGTGTAGTAGATGCTCATATCCAGCTTGCGCCGCTGTGTGCCGACGTAGCCGAACATCCGCGCCGTGGTGGTGCCGAACAGAGCGGAGTCGAAGAACTGCGGGGCCTCGTCGATGCAGATTCGCGCCTTGCGGGGGAGACTCTTCACCGTCAGCCAGTCGGCGGGCTCCATTTCGGTAGACCACCGCTGCCGCTTCTTGGGGTCGGGCTCACGCCCGTCCTGGATGAACCAGCCGGGGAACGTCAGGATAGGGTCGCCCCGCGCGTGAGCCATGAGCGCATAGGCGCACATGGCGAGAGACTTGCCGCTGCCCTCCGGCCCGACAAACGCGACGACCGCACCGCGGGAGTCCACTACCGCTCACCTTCGGCCTCTCGCTTCCCTTGGAAGCGTGCCTGTCGCGCGCTCGGATTCAGGTCCGTCGCAATCACGCCGGTATGCGCCTGCAGGAACTCCAGCCGGGACCGCCCGCCGACAGACGGCGACGCCGCGAGCCAGTTCAGCATCATGTCGATATGGTCATCCATCCTGAATTGCTCGAACTTGTAGATTAGGTCGATGACGGCGTTCCGCTGATTGTCGTCCCGGAACACCGTTCGCATGAGCAAGTCCTCATACGACTTGCCGATGTGCAGTAGTTCCCTCGATGCGCTCGGCGAGTCGACGGGTGAGAACGTGCGCTCGATGTCAGATATGGACTCGCCGTTGAATGGCGTGTCCATCGGGTTGTGGCCGTTGCGCTTGTTACGTGGCAGTGCTGGCATTACAGTTTCACCAACTCGGCAAACATCATGAATACCACCAGGCTCAGTATCGCGAGTGCCGGGAGCCAGAGCTTCGTCTCGATCTTCTCCCAGGTGGATTTCGCCACGCCGAACACGGCTCTCAGTTGCGGCCAGTGGCGCGCTTGGTAGAACTCCTCCGGCAGTTCGCCGATGACCTTCGCCGGCATCTCGATTGCCCGTAGCTTGCCCTCGGCGTCCAGGTCGCACAGATGCACGAGCCGCCCCTGATACCGCAGCGGCTCGCCGGGCGGATTCTCTCGGTACGCACACCCCCAGCCCTTCACCGGGTCGAGGATGAGGGTATTCAGTTCGCGACGTTGTCGCGGTTCGTTGCGTCTCATAGTGGGAGCCTCGCAATCAGGATGGCGATGCCAATCAGAATCAGCAGACCGGCCACGACGAGGCGGAGCATGGATGCCGACAACTCCTGCGCCGCCAAGCGCGGCAAGTCCGCCCGCTGCTTATCGCAGCACTGGGCGGCGATGCGCCGCACTTCGTCAGGGTCGAATGCCGCCCACTTGCCGGTCCGAGGGTTGTACGGCCCGTTGCAGCGTGGGCACACCAGCAGGTAGGGTTTGCGCGTCTTGTACTGTGGTATCACCGCGCCGGGGACCAGTCCCCACGAACGGCCGGCGCGATGGTCGGATATACTCGCCGCGTCGACGTCTAGGCCGACATCTACAAGCTGATGGTCCTCAGTGACCATGAGTGCTCTGTGTTTGGGCTTCCGTCCGAATACCATCGCGCCTCCGTCTCATTCCGAAAAGAGCCCCCGGCCCAGTGGACCGGGGGCGTGGACTACCTCTTGCTCTTGACGCCGAGGTAGGTGAGAACCCCACCGCCGAACAGCATGGACACGAAGATGAGGGTGGGCGCAATGCCCACTATCGTCTCCAGCCCGGTGTAGTCGGCAAGGTTCGTATCCGTCAGGATCGCCTGAGCGCCTTCGAGGATGATCGGGAACATGATGAACGCCACGGCGATCATGATGATTCCGAGGAACACCTTGCTACTCACGTTGGCCTCCTCCTTTCATAGCGTTGTGTACGCCAGGTGGTCTACTTGAATGCGCTGTACGCGCCGAACACGACCGCGCCGATCACGGCAACGAAGATCAACAGCGGCGCAATCGCGACGAGCGCGCCCATGCCGGTGTAGTCCGTCAGCGCGTCGGTCTCATATGTGATGGTCAGGGTCCGGCTGTCGTCCGCGGCGAGCCCTGTGATGTTGAGGGTATTCGTCGCGGTGGTGTACGTGTTCGCAACCGGGACATCGGTGACTTCGTCCGACGTGATGCTGAGCACGTAGTCAGTGTCGTCCTGCCAGGGGTCATTAGTGAGCACGACGTCCGCTGCTGTTACGCCCGCGCCGGTCACGACCGCCGCCTCAGTCTCGACGACAGGGTCAGTCTGGAGTTCGTGCGAGCTGTCGAGAATGATAGGGAACAGCACGAACATGACCGACACCATGATGATGCCGAGGAGCGCTCCGCCCTTGCCCATGTGCCTGTAGCCTCCTTTCGTAGATTTCGGGGCCTCTCCCCGATGTTCCTAGCCTACACTGGAGTTTGTGCGTGGGCGTTTCACCGGTGAAACCATCAAGGGCGGCAGTAGTATTTATGATTAGGACAGCGTTGGTACTGGAGTGAGCATGAGGTACACTAGAGTGTATGAGGACAGTCAGACGGGCTCTCCCTCCGCCCCCGTTCTCAGCCGGCCTTGCCGGGGGACAGCAACTCAGGCTCGCAATCTCACAACTGCGCGCGGCGGGCATCACTCAGGAACAGATGGCACGGCAACTCGGAGTGGGGCGCGTGTCACTCTGGCGCTGGGAGCGCGGCACACATGCCCCCATGATGCCCGAGCTTCGGGACGTGTTGCTCGCCTGGGCCGCGCAGTTGCCGCCGCCTCCATCGCGTTCCTGAGCCTCGTGGCCCCGGTGCTGGCGGACCCGGACGCGCCGGATACGCTGGAGGTTGTGGATGCCGTCGTGCTCCAGGACTTGCTGGAGGCCGACGACTTCTGCGTGTTCGTTCACTACAACATCCTGTACGACCCGACCGCCGAGCCCGCCAACGCCGCTGACGAGTTGTTCCTCATTCGCCTCATGGACGGCGCGACAGAACTCGGCGTCGTGACGCCGTACCCGTACTACAACGACGGCTACGACCAGGGCATCGCGGCGCTCTACTTCGACGCCGCGACCGCGCTCACCTGGGAAGACCCGTACATCGTTGAGATAACCGGCTCGCCGTTCGCGTGGGCGACCCCCCCCTCTACCTCTCTCGTGCTCGGCGAGTCCCTGTACTCTGGAGTCGACGGGCAGAGCGAGAATCAGGATGTGCTCTACGACTGGGCTATCAACGCGCTGGAGGAGCTGGAGGTGAACTGGTCGGTGACGCTGCTGGAGTCCAGTGAAGAGGGGATGATTCTCGACGAGACTGGACAGACGTACATGACCGGCGCCGTGCCGGGGCTGCAGGCGTTGTGCCCTAGCCTCTTCTGGATCAAGAGCGAGAGCATGGACGTCGAGCCACGGACGTGGGGCACAGGACAAGCGGACCTCTACGCAGCGCGGTTCGACGGGACATTCGTCGGCGACGGCATGGACGCGATGGCTGACCTGCTGCACTGTTCTCCGCAACTCCTCGGCGGCATCGCGTTCGTCCTGCTGCCGTTCATCCTCTCCATCATCCTGTCGGAGAGAGTATTCAGGACATCGACCCCGGCGCTCATCACCTTGCCGCTTTTGCTTGCGATGGGGGCGCTCCTCGGCTTCCTGCCGCTGGCGGCATTCGCTCTCATCGTCATCTGTTTCGTGCTCTTCATCGGCTACATCCTGTTTTTCCGAACGGCGTGATTGGGGGAACTATGTATATCCGCAGAGCTTTGGCGGCGGCCCTGGTAGCCGTCATTTTGTGTGGAATCCCGGTCGCGGCCGACCATTCCGACGCTCAGTATGAAGGTGTGGTCCACATTGCGAACGCCGGGGACGCTGTTTCAGGCGTCACGGTGCTGCTCGAAACGAACACCGCCGCGTTCATCGCTGCCGGGATGCTCGACGCCTCATTCAACAACATATGGTTCGACAGCGCGTCCGGGTCAAGTATGGCCTTCATGCCGAAGCCCGGCGCAACAGATGAGTGGTACTTCTACCACACCGGGAATCTGGCGGCGGGCGCGACGACGCTCTCCTATCTCTACATGGGGGGCCCAGACATGTCGCCGCCGATCCGCTATCTGCCGGGGGCGACAGGGATGACCACGACGGACGCTGCGACGCTGGAGCCGGGGAGCGACTGGACGGCGGAGTGCAAAGGATATGTGGCGCTGCCGGCCGACAACAGCGCGGCCCCCCGGAACCTTCTCTACAAGGCCGACGCAGTATGGCTCGCCGGGATGCAGGACGGCATCATGGCGATGCTGTGTGCGGACGGCGTTGCCGACACGAACTACTATCACGGCACGTCCACGATTGAGGACCCCGGCAGCCAGTGGGCCAATGAGACGAACATCGACGACGGCGACACGGCTACCGGAGCTGACGTCGCGTCGACGCCAGCAACGTCCTGGACCGACTACATCATCTGCCGCTTGGACTCCTTGGATCTCACCTTCCCCGCTCTCAGATTCTATGCCGAGTACGACGCGGCTTCCTGGACGCAGATAGACATCGACGCGTACTACGACGCCGCGTGGCACGACGTGTATGCAGGCACCTACCCCAACTCTACCTGGACGACGAAGTGGCTGCCGGGGGCATACACCGTGACTCAGGTCCGCTGCCGCTTCTACAACTCGGCCAGTAGCGCCCAATCGGAGGCGGCGCTGTTGCGTGACATCGAGTGGCTCAATGATAACTACGACCGCGCGATCCTGTGGGCTCCGTGCGATTCAGGGGCGCACACCGTGAACCTGGACTATGCGGGGCCGACTGCGACGCTCACGCTCGACAGCGTGGCGGTTGATACGGCGGAGATTTCGTACGGCTCGGCTGTCAACGACAACGCAAACTCGTGGGCGTGCGCCGACGATGCGTCGTTCGCCTATCTGGAGTATCTGAAACAGTGGCAAGGGGCGACGCTCAGACAGCACATCGAATGGGAGAACGATACGACGTTCCACGACCTCTCAGGCGGAGGCAACGACGCCACGCCGTCATTCCCGGCCGCATCCTCCGACCCGGACGTGACGGCGACCCTGGCGTCACTGGAGCCCGCGACCCCGGCCGAGGCGCCGGGAACATCGACAGACGACGGCTCCGGCATGGCCGGCGGGCTCCCGGACGAGCCCGACAACCTGTTCGACGAAATGGACGTGGACCATCTGCCGGGCGCGGCGGTCGTCAACGCGATGCTGGACGCCGGGGGCATCCCCAGGGCGCTGTTCTGGTTCTTCGCCGTGTTCGTCCTGCTGATACTCGCGACCCTGTTTACCTACGGCCTGTCCCGGTCGCTCATGGCGGCGTCGCTCGTCGCCGGGACCGGGCTCGTGTTCTGCAGCAAGGTCGGCATCGTGCCGTACTGGGTCACGGTGCCGCTCGTGATTATCGCCGTGGCTGTACTCATGAAGGAGAAGATGAGCCCGCTATGATGAGCCCGAAATTCGTCGTATTCTTTGCGTTCTCGTACGTGTCCGCGACGCTCCTGTGCCTCTTCATCGAGGGGAGCTACTTCGGCACCGAGGAGCTGGACATCATGAACGCGCTGACGGGAATGAGTTTGCTCGAGATCACCGGGACCGGCGCGTGGGTCATACCGAAGCTGATCTCGGGATTCTTCACGGTCGGAGTGCCGCGGCTACTGCTGTGGGACTACAGCTTCCTCGACAACGCCGAGGGCGGGCTCTTCAAGTGGCTGCTGCTGCTGCCGCTCTCTGTGGGCTTTGTGTGGGGGCTCGCGGTGATGTTCCTGTCGGCGATAAGCGGCATTTTCGTTCGGCGATAGCCCGTGTCCTGATTCTGTCGAAGCGGAGCACGTTGTTCCGGTAGTTCCGCGCAAACGCGCGTCGCGAGTGCATCATCCTGTTGCAGCACACGCATCGGTCCCACCACTCCGTACAGGCCCGTCTCTCAGGGCAGTCGCCGCAGCCCCCGGCGTCATCCGAGCACGAATGCAGAGCAGCCACGAGAAGGGAGAGCCCCCGCGGGTCTCTCCTCCGGGACAGGGCGGCTACCAGTTGGTCTATCGTCATGACGCCTCCGGGGGCCGGTACTCCCCGGCCCCCACGGTCTGCCACGCTATCCGGTGTAGGGCTCGCCGGTGACGGTGATGGTCTGCGCCGTGACGGATGCGACCCAGTAGCCGCGCCCGGGCTCGATGTCCGGGTTGTACACGTAGGACTTCGCCGCCGGATTCCACCAGTAGACCGCCTCGGCGTCAGCGAACACCACTGCCGCGGCCGGGTTGTCCGGGTACAGGGGCACCGACACCATATTCCAGCCGGGAGCCAGCTCGACGTCGTAGGACACGCCGTCTGCCGACACCGCCACGGGGATTGCGACGGCCATGACCGCCGCCAAGAGAAGGACTGCAATCCATTTCTTCATTACTTACCTCCTCTCAGAAACAAGGCAAACTCAGCCTGAGCCTGGGCATCGACCATCGCGCTCGACTGGAGCACCGCCCAGGCTGCGATGACCACGATGACGACGATCGCCATCGCCAGCAGCAGGCTACGAATCACCCGGTAGTAGTCCACAGATGCCCTCCCACCAATCCAGCGCTTTCATGCAGAACCGTATCGGCCACCAGTACGCGAGAAGCGCTCCACCCACGATAATCTGGACGCACATCATCGTTCCCGCGATTCCCGCACCGCTAGGCATATTCTCAAGTGCCAATGACACCGCCGCGAGCGTCATCAGGGCCAACGTCATGTACATGCCGAACATGACCCACAGCAGCACGATGCCCCCAACGAAGAGGGCAATGTGCCTCCAGGTGAGCCGTTTCAGGTAGTCTCTAAACATGTGTGTCCTCCTCTCTCCGCGTCACCTGCTGCTCAATCCACTCTGCGACCTTGGTAGGCGCTTCATGGGCGCACCGCCCGCGGGGCGGCGGACTGCCCCCGCTCCGCCTTCCAGTCAACCCTCAGGACTAGCGCTTCGTCATGCATTGCTGCGTCCTCATTTCTCTCGCACCGTGACACCGCGACATGTCGCGCGCGACATGTCGCGCGCGACGCGACACAGGGGGGTATCTATACCCCCTGTCACGCCGCCCTGTCGCGGCCAGCATCAGTAAGCCTCCATAGCTTGTCTCGGTTCGCCTTGTCCGACTTGATGTACCCCAGCAGGGCGGCGTAGCAAGCATCCTCAACGGTTGCGCCTTCTCCGTACCACCTTTGGAATGCCGTGGGGCTGTCAATGTCCTCGTCGGTCAGGGTCGTCTGATGCAGTGGCTTGCCGCTCTCTGACAGGCACACAACATCGACCCGGATGCCCTCTTTCGCCAGCATCTTCTCCACGTCTCTGTGCCATGTGCTCATGTCGAGGGGTGGGAGTATCTTGGCGAACGTACGTCCTGCCAACTCGTACTCGGCTACCGATGATGCTGGATTGCCGTCACGATCAACGGCGGGGCGCAGCGTCCAAGGCTGCTGAAGCTCCTTGTATAGGAACTCGTAGATTGCTCGCTGTTGGGCATCGGTTAGGTTCATTTGCTCACTCCTTTCCTGTCCTGCACCTCGGAGCGCGGGGCGTTGCCGAGCCGTCCTTCCAGCCTCATCCACTGTCCCTCATTGCGACGCCATCGCCCGTGCAATGCCGGAGAACCCACAGGCTACGAGCACTCTCATCCCCATACCGCCTTCCTCGCTCGCCGCGTCCGCGGCTTGCTGTCACGTGACCCGGCTGGCCGGCCGATGTGCTTCCCCGCAGCCCGCGCCCTCTCCAGCCCGGCCTTCGTTCTCTCGCTGATCCTCCGGCTCTCCTCTTCCGCGACCACTGTTGCCCGCACCACTCACAGCACACGTGCGGTACAAGCTCGGGCGGAACGCGCCACATGCACCCGGCGAGTATCTGCCGCAGCCGCACGGCACGGTCTATCGGCCGGCCGCAGTAGAGACAGGTCGTCATGCGACCTCCTGCACAGTGAACTGCTGCGTGTAGCCTTCGTAACCGCAGTACGGGCATCGCCGCAACGTGCCACCATACGAGTGCCAGTGAGGTCCGAACCGTACCGGCAACAGCTTCCCGCCGGGCATTGTGGCCTGGCATCGTGGGCACTTCCGCCATCTACGAATCGGCATTGCTTCCTCCATTCGGCCGACACACGCCGCACATCCACTCACCATCAGCCCTCTGCCACCACTGAGAACTCCCACAGAGGTGACATGGCTTCGTTGGCCGTGGGACAGGTGAGACTGTTGGGACGGATGGGACTGTTGGGACGGCAGTTTCTAGGAGATTTTTTCCATTTTTCTCGTATATAGACTTTCCTGTAGGACCAGTCCCATTCGTCCCATCTGTCCCATTCTTCCGATCCTGCAACGTGATCCCGTCCCAGTACCTCACGCTCCCGCTCTTGTCCTCACGGATTCCGTGAGCCCGGAGGTGTAGCGTCAGCGTCTTGGTCCCGACAGGAGTCTCGCCGTTTTCTTCGCACCAGCGCTTGTAGCGGTCGTACATTTCAGCCTTCGACACTCTGCTGTCTATGTCGTTCGCACAGCACGCATCGAGGTACTGGCCGACAACATCCTCTTCCTCTCGGTACTCACTGGTTGCGTTCGCGACTGCGTCCGGGTCGGTGAGCCCGTTCGTATACCAGTCGACCGCCCCGGCGACTGCCCACCTGAGCACGGCGGAGAGCTCGGCTTCGAGCCTGTCCTCCATGTCGGTGATTTCGTTCTCGCCGCGGCGGAACTGGACGAGGAACGGGATGAGGCGCACGCGCCTCCAAGTGCCGTCGTCGATTTCCGGGACGCGCGGCTTCGAGTTGCCGTAGAGCCACGGCTTGAATGTCGGCCGGAACGTGAATGAGTGCTCGTACTTGCGCGACACAGATATGGCGTCGCCCCCGGTGAGCGCCTTGATGAGCCCCATGTCGATCTTCATGCGGTCGGGGAGCTCCGCCACGAGCACCATGCGCGTCCCGGCGAGAGAAGCGATGGCATCGCGGTGTCCGGCCCCGCCTTTCGAGTTGTTGATGAGCTCGTGGACGGGGATGGTGCCGGTATAGCCATCGCCCAGCATCTTCGTAATGGTCGACAGGAAAGTCGACTTGCCGTTTCCGCCCGGCCCGTAGATGAAGAACACGAGGTCCTCTCGGGCGTTGCCGGTCATGCTGTACCCGATGGCGCGCGCCAGATACCGCTGCAGCGCCGAGTCGCCGGCCGTGATGTCATTGAGGAACACCGGCCACATATCGGCGGTGGCGTTCGTGTCCCACGATACCGGCGCCATCTTCGTCAAGAAGTCCTCTCGGCGATGCTCGCGGAACTCGCCGGTGCGCAGGTCGATGGTCCCGTTCTGGACGTTGAAGAGGTACGGGTTTGAGTCGACCTCGGCGTCGTCGATGTGTATTGCCTTCTCTGACTCGGCGCTCTTGACCATCGCCATGAGGCGCGACGTACTCTCAGACTGGAGCGCCCAGCGCGCCAGGGCGCGGCGGTCCTCGTCGACCTGTAGTCTCCCGGCCGTTTCGTACATCGACTGGACGACGCGCTTCGCGCGCTGGACGGCAAGGACTTCATCGTCCCACTCCCAGCGAGTCCCGACCCAGACGAGCCACTTGCGGCGCTTGACTGAATAGCGGAGTTCGTCGCCGAACAGGGTGACGAGCCGCTGGGCGTTGCCCAGGTCCGACAGGTGGTAGTCGCCGGCATAGAGTCGGTCGAGTTCGTTCTGCAGACGGTCCTCGTTGCCGTTGAGCTCGCCGAAGTGCTGGACGATGTCCGAGACGTTGTCGAGGCGCGACAGCCCCATGATCCAGTTCGCCTTTGCTCGGGCGCGGAGTTCGTCGAATGTCGCCACTATGAACCTCCAGCGACGATGTTGATTGCCTCGCGGAACGAACACCCGCGCCGTCGCATGACGAACGCGAACACGTCGCCTCCGGCACCGCAGCCAAAGCACTTCCACCGGCCGTCAGTCCAGACGGACATGCTGGGGCTTCGGTCCTCGTGGAACGGGCAGAGCCCGACGTAGCGGTCGGCACCGACCTTGCGGAGCGGGACGTCGCGCTCGATGTAGGCGACGAGGTCGACACGGCCCCTGACGGCGGCGGCGTCCAGCCGACCGGGTAGGCGGGCGGGAGCCGCAGCATCGATGCGGGCCTGTGCCACGCGACACGCGGCCCGCACCGTGCGGGCGTAGTCACGATAGAACGACGCAGTGCCGTGGTCATCGCCAACGGCGTCGATAGCGTCCGCTTCGACCTCAGAGACATGCGCGTCGACGAGCATCGTGTCGATAGCGGCCCGGCCTCCGGGCGAAATCTCACGGACAAGGTAGTCGATGTCGCCCGCGTCAAACACGGCGAAGTCCGGCTCACGGTTTGTAGCCGGCGTCCAGGACGGGCGCGGCCAGCCGCCGAAGCGCGGCCGCTGCTGCCGCTCGGCGATGTCGTCGACTAGAGACACGCATCCTCCGATACGGCCTGCTCCGGGTCGAGCCCGTCCCGGTAGAGGCTCATGTAGAAACCGATGTCAAGGTCAAGGGGCTCGACGCCCCGCTTCTCCAGCAGGGCGGACACAGTCTCTAGCCACTGCTCGAATGCTGTCATCACTGGAGCCATTCGGCACCCCCTGTTATTTCGCGATTTGCGGCCCGTTTTGTGGTCGATGTGACCGATTGGTCATGTCGGGTCTGTTTTCATGCAGTCCGCGCGGTTCCGGCGCACCCTCCGGTGCCTCCATTGCGTCGTGAAATGCCTGGGCGACGCGCCGGTCCATGTCGGCGATGCGTCGGCGGTCGGCCCGGTCCGCGGCATCGAGTATGATGCCGAGGCACGCCACCATGATGAGCCCCCAGGCGAGCGTGTACGCCATCTATGCGCCTCCGACCATCCAATCTCCGTAACTGTTCACCCGCAGACGGCGAGACACGGACTCCAGTGTGATGTCTGCTGCGTCGTCCTGTTCGGCCAGAGTGTCCTCGTCCTCGGTTGCGGTGAAGCGGCTGATAGGCGTCCGCTCGGGAGTCTCGCGGAACTCTCCCGCGGCCATAGCGGCCTTCTCGGATTCGTAGACAGCCTTGGCGTACTCGTTCGGGCTTGGTGCTAGTGCTTCCAGTCCCATCGTCCTAACTCCTCCGGGGAGGGCGGGAGGTGAGCGCGCCCTCCCCACTATCGACAGCGGCCTGAGCCGCTTGCCGTCGTGGTCTGCCGCCCTTGCGACCGATGGCCGACATATGGGCGGCTCCGTACCGTGCGACTGTCGTCTGCCCGCCGACACGACCGTTCTCGCTGTAGAACGCGGTCAGCGCCATGCGCCCGCAACAGGGGCACGGCGCCAGCAGATGCGCCCTGCTTGTGGCGAGCCCGCCCAGTCGCCCGGCGTCAGTCGGTGTCATGTCCGTTTCCGAGATAGCGCATGACGTCCGGCTCCAGCTCGGGGATGTTGGCGATGATCGCGCGGTAGAGCTTCTCGCCGGGCTTGCGCTTGCCGTCTCTGAGGAGGTAGAGGAGAGAATCGCTGAGGCCGAGACGCTTGGCGAACTGTGGGACCGTCTGGCCGTCGCGGGTGCGGATTCGTTCCAGTCTCTCTACGAGTGAGTCCATCACTGACCATAGTAAGCCATGCCAGCCGAGTTGTCAAGTGGTCCGGCCACACTGGAGTGAGTAATTGACGACTGGGCGGTGCTAGACTGACAATAGTCAGACCGTGCAGACGTTCGACAGGGCTCGCCTGGTAGCACTGAGGGAGAGGCGGAAACTCACTCAGCGAGAGCTGGCTATCGCCGCCGCCGTGAGCGAGACCTACATTCAGGGGTTGGAGAGCGGGCGCAAGGTGAATCCGTCCGTCGTTGTCCTGGGGCGAATCGCCGAGGCATTGGGCGTCCCGGGAACGGAACTCACGACTGCATCGGCCGCAGCGCGTGATGTCTCGCTCGCCGACCTGCTGCGCGATATCAGCGAGAAGTGCCGCCTATTGGAAACTCGTCGCGTGCCGTTTCGGGGCACTGTTCCTGGAGAGGTTCGGGAGCATACGACTGAATATGTTGAGGTGCCTGCCTCAGGAATTGAAAAGGAGGCAGACGGCGACGTGTATGCTCTTGAATTGGGAGAGACTCTCAAGGACGAGAGACTCGATAGCGGTGACCTCGTGGTAGTAGTGGCAGCGGTCGGCGCAGTACCGGAAGAGGGAGGGTTGTTCTTTCTGAGCGTGGGCCAGTCCGACGTCGTTCGTCGAGCGTGGCGCATCGGCTCTCATGTGCATGTCCGCCCCGGTGTGGACGGGCATGAGGTGTTTCCTGACAGCGCGGTGACTGTCATCGGGCGAGTTGTACTTGGTGGGCGCTGGAGACAGTTCTGACGCTATGACTTGCTCCCGGACCTCGACATGGTAGCTCGGTTTTCGACAGACTGACTCTGGATCAGTTAGGCCTGGTTCGAATCCAGGATCCCCAGCCAAATGAACGTAGTCCACGAACGGGCGGGTTTTCAGTGGGGCTCGGTTACGCGAACTGACTTGGCTAACCGTGAACGTAGGGAATCGGTTTTGAGCGAACTGACTCGCACCACTCTCGAAGCGGCAGTCAACAACTATCTGAATGACCTGGAGTATGCCAACCGCTCGCCCCGGACCATCCGTTTCTACGGTGAAAACCTCGGGCACCTTGTCGACCGGCTTCCGCGGTACGAACTGCGGGATGTGAGCGCCGACGACATCCGGGGATTCTTCGCGTCACGTGACCTCAGTAAGACTCACGCGCTCCACGCGCACTTCCGCACGTTCCGGGCGTTCTTCAACTGGTGCGTGTCACGTGACTACATCGAGAAGAGCCCGCTCGCCGGGTTCCAGGCTCCGACGCTCCCGGAGAGAATCAAGCCGACGCTCACCGGGGCGGAGATTCGGAAGCTGATCGCGTCGCAGTCCCGGCAGACGTTCCTCGGGCGGAGGAACCGCTGCATCGTGCTCGTGCTCATCGACACCGGGATGCGCGCCGCCGAGTTGCTGGGGCTGACGCTCGCGGACCTGGACTTGAAGAACAGGGCGGTGCGGATTCGCCGCGGCAAGGGCGACAAAGAGCGGGTCGTGCATCTGAGCGAGCGGACAGTGAAGGAACTCCGGGTCTACCTCGGGCTGGACACCGCGCCGACCGATAGGGGAGTGCATCGGGGCGACAGCGACCGGCTCATTCTGTCGGAGGAGCGCCGGCCGCTGACGTACCACGGACTGAGAGAGGCGCTGCTGACGATGGCGGAGGTATCGGGAGTCACGAAGAAAGTCTCGCCGCACGTGTTCCGGCACACGTGGGCGCGCATGACCTTGGCGGCGGGAGTCGACTCGCGGTATGTGCAGACGCTCGGGGGCTGGACGAACCTTGAAATGGTCGCGCAGTACACGCGGGACCAGGCGTCGGAGGACGCGCTGAGAGCGCAGCGCTCACACCTGCTGGGCGACCGGCTGCTTTGACAGCATCGCGACCAGCACGGGGATGATGGCGCCGCCCCAGTTGTAGAACAGATAGAGCCACAGCCAATGTCGGCTGCGGCCCCGGAGTCTCAGCGCCCATCCATTGATAGCGGCGAGTGCCGCATACGGTCCGAGCGCCAGCAGCATCATCGTCGATGTGCTGTGCTCACCGAAGAGGATAGCGGCCTGTGCCGCCGCGACTATGCCGACCGCAATCGCGAGAGTCGCCCTGGGATGCCCACGGAACCATGTCATATCAGCCTCCATGCTCAACTAGGCAACAATCAATGACCCAGTATGGCTCTCCGCGCAGCGCGTGGCATCTTGGTATCGACCCCCGGAATGTCATAGCGGTTGGGGTGAAGGCGGTAACGGCGCACGTGAAGGTCGTTTGTAGGGTCGAGAATGGTGCGAGCTGTGACCGCTTGGTCGATATGCAGAGCCCGCTGGTCGCGCAGGGGCAACTGGGGCTGGACAGGAGGCCGCTGCGCTATAGTGGTTTCTCGCGACGGTAGTTGGTGACGTTCTACGTATTCCTTGTAGTCGTTGACCAGAGGAACGAATTGGAAGTTGTTACGGGCAGCCTCGTACTGTTCCCGTGTCCAATCGAGACGCTTCAACCCTGCCTGTATCGCTGCCTCTCGCAGTTTGGAGTAGTTAGCGGACATGGCACTCGCTGCCGTCAGTTTCTTCTGCAGAGGACGCAGGCTGGCAGGGTCCAAAAGCGGTTCGCCGTCTGACCCGGTGCCGATTACACGGCCTGTCAGTCGGTAGGCATACTTGTAGCCCATGACGCCGTAGACGGGAGACTGCGAGACCGAGACGCCTCTCTCCAAGGTGCCGTCGCGCTGGTCCCTAGATGCTCGCAACTCGTGTCGTTCCGCTAGAAGCAGCTCCTTTGGGTTGTTTGTGTAGCGATAGAAGATGCCGTCTTTTGGCTTGACGCCGAAGTTCTCATCGAGCGCGACCTGCACCTTCTCTCTGAGGTCAGGGTCGCGACCATTGTTGTATACCCCCTCTTGCGTGACAAGAGTGACTCGTCCCTTTTTTCCGACGATGACGTAAGGGTAACGGCCCCAATCTGAGTACGTGACACGAAGGACCGGCAACCGATGTCCTTGTCCTTGTCGGTCTCCTGGAGACTCCAAAGTACGTATGTGGTTCATCTCGCCTCCTGCCTGATTGCCGATGTCGCCCGGGGATGCTCTTTCAACCACGTCATACCATCAGGCTACACGACGCGCTGACTGTTGTCCATACCTACCGCTGCAACCGTCCGCGGCGTCGCTTCCCGGCCCCGGTGGACCGCCATCGAAGGTGCGGCTTCTCGTACGAGTGGATGCTCGCGTGCGTGACGCCCATTTCGTAGAGGAACTGCCTGGGCGGTTTCCCTTGCCGTGCGAATGTCTCCTCCGGGTTTCCCTTCACCTTGCGGACTCCCCAAAACGGACGGCGACTGTAGAACACGTTTCGTTGTACCTGCCCCTCAGTCGGAGGCGGCTCGACCATGATCCAGTATGCGCCCTGTTTCCACTGGACGCGGCCGGTGTCGTCCCGCACCTTCCTGTCCGGTAGTCCGGCGACCTCGGGCGTACGAATCCGCTTCCCCACAGCCCTGCTCGGCGTTCCCATGCGCGGCGTGGTCGGAATCCTCACGGTCTCTCTCGCCTCCGGCTTGGTTGGCGTGTACGGTTCCTGCTGGTGACCTGTCCTGCCGGCTGGCAGAGTAGGGATACGCACCTCAGGTGACAGGATGGCGCGCTTCTCCGGCTGCTGGGGCCTGCGTACTTCAGCCGGTAGCCGTGATGCTACCGATTGCGCTGCTCGAATCGGCTGTCGCCCGACCCTTGTGCGCCCGGCCTTCGCGTCCTTGCGTGCCTGGGCTCGCGCGGCATACTCGAGGTCCGCCGCCGTCTCCACCATTCGGCGGAGCGCTGCGAACGCGCGCCCTCCGCTCGTGTCTATGCCCATGTACTGCGGCACCACAGCGGCCCGGCGCTGAATGTCGGCCACCAGGTCAGCGCGACGCGCGGTGAGTCTCGCCACTTCCCGCTGGGCGAGTCTTCCTCGCAGCGACCGGGGACCTCCGAGCTGCGCGACCCTTGCCTCCGCCTGGGCGAGCTTATCGTCCAGAACAACGAGTTCGTCAAGCGGGCTCTCCGCGACCGTCACGCGCCGCGCGAATATCTGCTTGATTGTCTCTTGAGGCGCGAACATCTTGAACCCTGCAATCTCAGCCTCGGTATAGGGCTTCCCGAACACGAGTAGCGTGATCCTGTTGCCCTGGAGGTCGCGTGTGAAGAGGGTCTGAGACGGCGGCGGAATCACGACGCCGGGACGGAACACCATCTCTGCCTCGGCTGTCCCTTGGTAGCTCTTGGCTGAGGACTCCAGCTTCGCCAGCAGTTCGGGGTCCCGGAAGATCAAGCCGCCACGGACTCCGCCTTTCGTCACCGTGCCTCCCGAGCTGGCGACCGTGAATCGCTCGCACAGGTTCGGGGCCACGAATACGGACCGTCCGGCACCCTTCGGGTCCTTCGACAAACCGACCACAGCCCCCTTCATGAAGGGCCGTATGTCCTCTGTGCCGGACACAGCCACGGCCCCCGCCTTCTCCAGTATCGACCGCTCCAGTTTTATCTCTGCCGCGCCGACCGTGACCTTCGGACTTCTGCCTTTCACCATCGCGAGCTTCATGAGTTGGTCGCGAGCCTCCATCGCTTGCTCGCGCGTCCAGTTGACTGCGGGGAGCCCCGGCATGTGGGATTCAGCGCTCGGAATCTTGACGGTGTGATAGCTGATAGTCACGCTCTCCAGAGGCACCTTGCTCGGGCGCACGAGCGACTCTACCGGGTCCAGCAGTATCTTCATCGCCTGTTTCGGGTGAGCCAGCATGTCAATCGGGGCGCGGAGCTCGGCCATGGTGATGGTCTTCGCCGCTGACGCAAGGCTCTTCGCCGTCAGCTTCGTGCCCATGCGGGCAGCGCCGGCGACCATGCGGACTGGTGGAATGAGCCACGCCACGTCGAGAGCGGCGGAGAGCGCAACTTCCCAGGTCGGTGCGCCCTGTTTGTAGATGTGATACGTGCCATAGATGGGAACGAAGCTGATCCCCATCTCCTTCAGGACCTCTCTGGTGGTCTGCCCTGTCCCGAGGTACTTCTCCTCGAATCCGTCCATGCCGAGAGTGTCAAGCTCCTTCTGGAGGCGCTCGGGCAGCGTGTCGTACCGTTCCTTGCTGCAACAACCGCCGCCAGACAGCTTCACGTTGTCCTCGTCGTCCGGGTCTATCGTGCACGAGCCCCCGACGCATCCGGTCTTGACGCGGCGCACCATCTCGTCGCGGTAGTCGTTGAGGAAGCGGTGCGCGTCGATGGCGTCTGCGACCTTGTTGACAGCGTCCTCATTGAACCCCACGTTGATGAGGAACTCCCGGCTGACCCCGTCCTCATACGCCTGTACGATGTCGTAGCCGTCCTCTTGGCGATACTTGACGAGCGTGTTGGCGTAGGCGTCGTGCTCGTCGATGGCGCGCTCGATTCTGGCGAGTGCCTGATCATCGAATCCGGCATCGTGCAGCACGTCACGGGGCAGCCACTTAGCCGCAGCGAGAACGTCATACTCGCCTGGGGCGACCTGATACGGCTCCAGCTTCTTCAGCGCCGACTCTCTCGCGGCGCACCACACGCGCGTCTCGCCAATGACCTCCATATCGAAGCCGGCCGCTCGGAACTCGGCGTCCGTGACACCGCCCTGTATCGCAGCGGCGATGTCGTACTGGTCGGTCCCAGGTATGTGATACCGCTTCAGGCTCGCGGCGACCTTGTACCCGGCGAGCGCCCGCTTCGCCGTCTCTTCGGCCTTGAAGGTCTTTCGGTCGTACTTCTCGTCCGGGTCGACTGCCCCGAGCTTGATCAGCCGCTCAAACTCCTCTTCCTGGCTCGCACTCAACGCCCCGCGCGCGACGCGCTCCAGGAGCGCTTGCTTCTCTGCCTCCGAGAGTTTGACGTAGTTGACGACCTCCAGGCGTGACGGTGTCAGCCCGTGACCCAGGGCGATGCGTAGAGCCTGCTCCCGGTCGACGGCCTGTATCCTGGTGATGTTGCCCTTGGTCGCGTCATAGACGTTCCAGACGCCGACTCCGCCCCCGGCTACGATGTCCGGGAGCTTCTTCTCCAGGGCGGCCGCCTTCGCCTGGCCGAGCGCCTGTTGCTGCTGGGCCTTCTGAACGCGAGCGATGTCCGCTCGGAGCCGCTTGTCTGCGGCCTTGCCCTTCTCTGTCTTCGGCTCGTGCTCGCTCTTGTCGTAAGGCTTGTCGACGTCAGCGGGTGGGACGTTCGGCTGTTTGGAGTAGAACTCGTCCCTGTCGGACATGGGCGCCCGGATGCGCCCGGAGTCATCCTCGTGGCTCTCGCTGCTCTTCGGCTTCTGCTGCTGCGCCGGCGGCGTGTCGCCGGGGAGCGTGATCGCGTTGTAGTAGTCCTTATATTCCTGAGTGCCCGGTGTGTATGTCGGCATTGTCGTTTCCCTCTTCGCGCGCGTTCATCATTGGTTCGCTTGTGCCCTGGACGCAACAGCCCTCTCCAGGAGTCGAGCGTAGGCCCGGCCGCTGCGGACGTGCTCTGCCCACTCGACCAGGACGAAACAGTTGATGGGCTGCTGCGGCTGAAAGCGCCCGCTCCGCCATGCCCACACTTCCCGCCGTGAAACCCCGAGGGCGGCGGCAACGTCCACGACAGGCACCCGTCCCTCCACAATGAGGTACTCAAGGCTCCGCTGCACTAGTTGGTCGCGCCTCTCATTCTTCAGTGTTACCGTTCTCTTCATGTGTCCTGCCCTTCAGGGCTTGTTGGGCTGCATGGGCTGCATGGGCTGCATGGGCTGCATTTTTCCGAAAGTTAGCCTTGTGTAGCCTCGTGAAGGAAGTTCTCGGAAACAACCGGTCCATCTGGTCCATCTGGACCATCATCTCGGGCCGTCAACTTCAGCCCGGCCCAGAAGTGCTTCGACCCTGTGTGTCCCTCCAAGATGCTGCGGGTCTTCAATCGAATGCCAAGCGTCTTCTTGCTGACGGGGTTCTCGGCGTTCTCAGAACACCATGCCACGTACGCTGAGTACATTTCGGGCTTGTTGATTGTCCCGAGCAAGTCGGGGGTGCAGCAATCGCCCAAGAAGCGCCCGACGTTGTCTTCCTCGTCCCTGTACTCCGCGACATGTCGCGCGCGACGTGACACAGGGGGGTATCTATACCCCCTGTCACGCCGCCCTGTCGCGCCCTGTCGCGCCCTGTTGCCGTGATAGTCCATAGTCGTTCCTCTTTCTTCTTCTCTGCCGTGGCTCCGGTGACAACATCCGGGTCCGTGAGGCTTGCTGTCCGGCCTTCTCCTCGGTGTCGAGTTGTTCCTTCGCCCACTCTGGAGTCGTGTGCTCGTCTGCCCGGACAGACTCACCGCCGTGGCGGAGCCCCTTCTTCTTGCGCTCCTCGCGGCTCGAAGACGACTCGGTCTGTATGCGTTGAATCGTCTCGGCGCGTTGCGCGCTCGCGCTCTGCTGGGCCTGCTTGACTGCTTCCTCCAGAGTGTATGTCGGCATTATCGTCTCCCGATTGACAGCATTAGGAAGTAGAGCATTGCGCCCGCGTAGATGATGATGGGGATGCCGGTACGAAGGGAGTCATCGGCGGCGGCGAAGCCGACGAACAGGAACAGGATGAACGCCGCGGTGTAGAGAATGACGTGATTCTGTTTGACTGCGACGACACCGACTGCGACGACGAGGAGAGCGGTAGCGAGCGGGACGACCGGCTCATCCGTGACGGCCTCGGGCATTCCCTCGGTGTCGCCGTAGGTGAGCATGGCATCCGTGAGCGTGAGGTTCTCCGCCTCTACCCACTCCGGCGTGCGGGCGACGGAGGAGAGGCGGAGTTCGTCGATGAGGCCGTGTACGTATCCCGATGCCGACAGGTAGCGACCGATGTACTTCGTGTCTGCTCGTGGTTTCAGCCCGACGCAGGCATCCCCCAGCGCGCCAGAGGCTGCTCCGTTGACATAGCCGCGAACGAAGTCGCCACCCGCAACAGAGTGGTGGGTCTGCCACGTGTCGAGAACGACCGAGTTGACAGCGGTTCTCTGCCCGACGATTGCACCGTCTGGTTTGTACGCCAATGACTGCATTCGCCGAATACCAGCGTCGAGTGTGTATACTCGCTGGGTGTAGCCCACGCCGGTCGCCGCTGTTCCAGAGTTGCAGAACACATACTGCGTCGCGCCAGCGTAACCGGAGGCAAACTGCACAACGGACATGACCGTAATGGCTGTCGTTGGGTCCAACGAGGCAGCGTCAGCTATCGAGATGTACTGGGCATTCGTATCGACAAACTCCTGCGCCTTCCCCACCAGTCCCGCAACCTCAGTCGGGGCCGCCGCGCCCGCGCCCTTCGTGCCATGGTTGCCATTCGCCGTGGAGTCTAATATCTGCGTACTGTCCACAGGATTGTCGTTCATGTGGTAGACAGCGGCGTAGCCACTGTTCCACGTACCCTCGGCGTCCTCACCGTTCGCCACGGTCGGCTCGCCGAAGTACATCCACACGTAGTCGTCGGTCGCGC
>CAZOSR010000008.1:0-21768 GCA_964582445.1 uncultured Coriobacteriaceae bacterium
CGTCTTCCAGTACCGCCGTAGCGCAGCGTTGGCGTGCTCCGTCGGCGCCTTGAACCGCGCCGACTTCCCGGCCGGCCGCGCCGCGGCCTGCCGCATGAGCTCCATGTCCACCTTGACCTCAGCCGACCTCGGCATACCGCCTCCTCCGCACGTCCTTGAGCGACATGAGATGCGGACGCGCCTGGCAGTAGCCGTCCGCGATCCTGAGTTCAAGCACCCCGACTCGGTAGCGCCATGGCCGCTGTGTCCGCCCGAACACGCCCCCCGGTAACTGGAGCGCCGGGCAAATCCCGGCATACGTCTGCCCGTCGTCCGTCCAGGCGTAGGTGTGTACGTGCCCGCGGATCACAACGTCCGCCCGCTCCGATCCGTCCTGCATCGCCTGGAGCATGTCCCGCACGCCCTCCTTCGCGGCGAGCGTGTTCTGGCCGTAGGGTGTATCGGAACGTGACGCGACGTGCCGCGCCGAGAGGCGTAAGCCTCCAGCGCGGAGGTACACCGTGTCCTCGATTGCCGCGCCGAGCATCCGTGCCACCGCGTTCTCGTAGGAGTGGCTCCCCGCCGTGTGGTAGGGAGTGCCGTAGACCATGTGGTGCTGCTTGGCGACGATGATCCCGAGGGCTGCAGCCGCCATCCTTCCTTGCTCCTCCACATCCGTGAGGAGCTCCGCCAGGCCGTGCTCCTTGTCGCCCTGGCCGTCGACCGCATCACCGCAGTGTACGTGTGCGTCCACCGGGCCGATGGCCTTGATCTCGGCCTCCCACCATTGCCAGAACGGATCGAGCCACGGCCGCGTCTGCTTCGTGATCCAGTCCGGGTGCGTGAGCCCCCACCGGCTCCCGCAGTGCGCGTCGCTCGTGCAGAGGATGCGGACCTCACGTTTGCCGATCGCCACCAGGTGCCTCCCAATACGTTGCGTAGCCGCCGCGAACGCGCCTCATCGTCCACCGCCCCGGCGACAGCCCCACCCCGTGCGCCCGCGCCGAGTAGATCGCTGGCCCCCCGAGCGGGCGCCGGTCTCCCTTGTCCTCCTTGAGCACGACCCCCTTGACAGGCCGGTACATGTAGCAGCCGCAGACCGCCAACGTCTGCTGGCACTCCCACCGAGGGCCGTAGCCCCGCTCGAGGAACACCGCCCGATGCTCGCAGCGGTGGCAGAGCGGGAGCAGATCGCCGACGCAAGGGCCGCCGCGAGGCTGTAGATCAACCGGTGCCCCATCCTCTTTCCTGTCTCTACCTCCACCGCGTGGGCGACCTCGTGCGCGAGCGTGTCCAGGTCGTACTCCCGATCCCCCGTCTGGTGCACGAGTATTGTCTGGCCCCCCATCCAGCACTCGCCGTCGATGCCTCGTCTCCATCGCCTACGGTACTCCCGCACGCGCCATGGCGTGCCGCACACCTCGATCCATCGCTCCCTCACATGCCCATGAGGAGCCACGTCGAGAACCGCTCCGCCGGGCGCTGGAGGATAGGATCCGTGTAGACGTGGCGGAAGCGGTTCGACCACTCGATCCCGCGGAGCGCCCGCTGCGCCCGGTAGTCCTCCAGTCTTGCCTCGTCGGTCGCGTCTCTCCAGTGCTCAAGGCGCCGGTAGCAATCGAGCACCTCCCGCTCCGTCTCCTGTTCGTGCACCGGGTAGCCGTACAGGCGCTCCGCGAGCTCCACGAGCATGTCCGACCCGCGGCTCCACGCCACGAGCTCGGTGTGCGTGTGCCGCCCGCGCCCGACCCCGTACCGCCCGGCGCGCCCGAGGCGCATCCCCATCGGGACTGGAGCGTGCCTTTCCAGGAGCTCCCGCACGTCCGGTAGGACGTCCTCCGCCGGGTGCATGTGCGCTATGCGGACCTCGTAGCACCACTCCTGCGACGTCAAGCGCACGAGCGCACCGTAGCCCTCGCCCCGGTAGTCGACGATCGTGCTCGCGTCGTTCGGGAGCGGGCAGTAGACGCCGTCGCCCGTGCGCGCCTGGGCCCGGTCGCAGCCGGTGTGGATCCGCGCCCAACCGAACTGCGGCAGCCCATCGACGATTCGGTAGCCGTTGCCAAGCCCGAAGCCCTGCGTCAGGACTGCGCCAGGTCGGAAGGAGACGCTCTTGAACTGGTAGCCCCCGAGACCGTTCCGAGCGATCCAGTGGTCGAGCGAACTCACGGCAGGCGGTCCTTGATCTCCGCGAGCGCCTCGCGGATGTACTTGATGTCCGTCTCGACGGTTCCCCGGAAGGCGTTGAGCTCGTCGCGGGCCTCCTCGCACTTCTGTACTCTGAGGTCGATCGCCCTGATGTCGTGCGTCGGGCCGATGTTCGCCGCGAGCCCGAACGCCCCGCCCACGACGCCGATGACCAAGCCGGCGACCCCGAGAGCCTTCACCACGCTGCCGTTGCCGTTCGCCATGTTGACTCCTTACATCCAGTAACCTATCGTACTCAGGTACAGCGTCCCGTCAGCCCGCGCACCGCTGGCCGACTGTATGTAGTATTCGATGATGCCGTCTTCGTCACAGAGACAATCCACCTCGCCATACATCGAAGGTGTGGTTCCTGTCGGAGCGTTCGTCTGGTAACACACCAAGCGATGCAGCTGGTCCGTGTCAGTGATGGAGCTACCATTTTTTCTGAGGCTCACACCCGCGTAGTCGTACGCCCCGTCTCCAGTGAACACCACCGCAAACTTCAACCGCAACGCCTTGACTCCCTTTGGCGTGTACGGGTTCGGCGTCCCAGAGCCCCAAGCATCAGTCCAGGCATCACGCGTGGTCGACCCGTTCACCTGCCAAGCAGACGGCCGGCTCGCCTCCGGTAGTAGCTTCAGTGTCCCGAGATCAACTCCAGGTGCGTACGCCATTTCTCACCTCACGCTGCAAACGGGTTCTGCCACGAGTTGCCCCACACGAGGTTCTTCGTCGTCACGCTCTCGTACTGCTGGTCATGCTCGTTGTGCACGCCGAGCGGAGTCATAGAGATGTCCTGGAGATTCACGTACTCGTTGTTCTCTGCCGCTGCTGCGATCGCGAGATGCGGGTGCGCCGCGGTCGCTGTCGACGGGATCGTGACATCGACGGTGAGCTCCTGGTACTCGTCGTAGGTTTCGACCGGCGTGCCGGCCGTGAACGTCCATAACCCGCCGTCGTAGTACCTGAGTCCGAACGTGAGCTCCGAGTAGGTCATGCCGCTTGCCGGAATCCGCACCGACGCCCTGACGCGGTAGGTCGTGCCCGGGACTAGTCCGTGCAGGTCGCTCGTGGACTCGCCGTCGGCAATGCTCCATGTTGCGCCAGTGCCGGCCGCCACCGTCTTCGTGACTTTCAGCCCGGTCAGCATGCTCACCGAGCAGTCCGTCGCGGTCGTCGTCGTCTCGCCCGTCAGATGGGGAGCGCTCTCGGCCGCGGTCCCGTGCCCGTGGTCGATCATCGTCCCGTTGTCGACGCAGTGGTTGCCGTTTATCGTGTTCCCGGTTCCCGTTGAGCGGAATCCGGCAACGTCAATTACGCCTTGCCCACCATGCTGCCCACAGCAGTTGGCGACGCGGTTGTTTGAGATGACGTTTCTCGAGGAGAGGCCACCGGACTCCGCCAGCTTGACCATGCTGAAGGTGCCGTCGTAAGTGAGTCCGGCGCGGCAGCCCTCCGCGTGATTGCCGGTCACGATGCAGTCCTCTGAGCCGTAGAGATAGACACCAACGAAGTCAGCCGGTGCGGTGACTGCATCGAATAGGCACCCCGAGACGGTTACTGCGTCAGATCCGCAGTAGACCCCGTAGCCGATGTACCCACTACCTCCCACCGTGCGCCCGTACTCGCCGGAGAACGTGATCCCATCGACGCGGCCGCTTGAGGCCATGAGCTTGATGCCGCCGTAGGTGTTCGCATCCAGTACCGACGAGCCGACGCTGACCTTCGTACAGTTCTCGAGCTCGATGAACCAGTACGACCCGTCCTCCATGTGCAAGTCGTCGATCCATAGGCCGTCGACGTAGGTCGCGTAGATCATCGCCTTGGCATTCGTGTCCGTAGTCTTGAACATGATGCCGGCGACTCCGACGTCCTCGAGGTGTGTTCCGGAGCTCCCGTTCAAGTGGATGCTGTAGTCGTTGCAGTTCTTCTCGATGACAGTCGCGCCCATCCCGCCCCCAACGAGATGCACGTTGCTCTTCATCTCTATCGCCGCGGTCGTGTAGAACTGCGACCCGAGCAGCCTGACCGTCCCGCCCCCGAGCGCCCCCGACACGTAGTCAATCGCCGCCTGTATCTGCACCTGGTCCGCGGTCCCGTCGCACACCCAGTCACACACCCCGCCGTAGTACTGGTCCCCTACCGTCACGTCCTGCGTCCATTGCCGACTCTTGTACTCACCGGTCGACAGAAACCGTGCAAGCGCCGAAGAATCAAATGTCCAGTTCTGGTAGAGTTGCTGGAATACGAGTACCGTGTTTCCATTAGTTGACGCATCGCGCTGCGTCCTCGCCTCGATGCATGTGCACACGGAGTCGATGTACTCCCGTTGTCCCGAACCTCCGACCTGGAGCGTGTACACCTCGCCGGGGCAGACCCAATACCATGTTCCAGGAAGTGTCACGGTGTAGATGTGTCTCTTGCCGCGGTTGAACTTCCACCAGTAGTCGGCTATCTCCCGGACCTGTGTCGCGTTGACGATGAACTGATTCCCGATCTCCATGACACGCTCACCCTCGACGGCGATGCGCTCGTA
Organism: uncultured Coriobacteriaceae bacterium; assembly: GCA_964582445.1. GTDB lineage: Bacteria > Actinomycetota > Coriobacteriia > Anaerosomatales > Anaerosomataceae > Anaerosoma. Next base: position 4,703 of record CAZOSR010000008.1, read on the forward strand.
GTCCACGAAACTGTCATGGATATACCCCTGCGACCCAGACTTCCTCAGGACGATGGTTCCGGCGCGGATCACGCAATCAGTGACCGTAACCGCTGACCCGCTTGAATTCGTGAACAGGATGATGGCACCATCCCCGTAGGTAGTGGTGTCGAAAGTTGTCTGGGTAAGTTCACTCGCGCCCTTCCCACATGTCTTCGTTCGGGTGAAGCACGTAGCGTCCTTGACGCCGATAATCTCAACTCCGCCGTACACTTCCGGTGCATTGGCCTTGGAGTATTTTGGCGGTCTTGGCACTGGGGTTGTCGTTATCTCATGCTTCATCTCTGGCCTATCGCCATATCGAGCCACGTACTCGCCAAACGTCGACACATCCGGGAAGGTGCCACCGTTCGCTACCGCAACCGCGAGTTTAGACCCCTCGGTAAGCGACCACGACCCGGACTGCGCAGCACTCCAGAGATTGTATCCGGTCGTTTCTACGACCTGGACTCCGCGGATGACGATCTTGTTGGCCGCTTGGTTCTCCAAGATGCTCTGGACGTTTTGAACCTCGGTAGTAATAGTCTCTATGGACGACGGGTCGGCATACCCGGACTTCAACCGTGACCGAAACTTCATGGTGCCGGCCTCGTCAGTCCCGACATACCACGCCAACGATGCGTCCGCGAGCTCCTTCAGGTGCTGCCAGACCGACGACCCCTTCTCCAACCGGACGTACTCGTGCGCGATGTCAACGGAGTCGGCGTCGAAACCGCAGGTATCATAGGTGTCGTAGTCGGCGTCGTCGGCGCTCTCCTCGCCCGACGACCCGTCGTTGTTGTTCAGGACGAACCATTTCGGAAGCCGATCTGCCTGTACCAGCATCGCGCAATCAGCTTTGACCGTCTCGGTATTGGCGACATCAACCTCCACCCGTAGATGATCGGTCCCCGAATCCGTGATCGTCCCGGTGACCTCGTAGCCAACCCACCCTTCCCCGCCTGCAAGCGAATAAGCTGCCGTAGTCGCCGTGCCGGCCACCGCCGCAGCGTATTCCTGGATACGGATGTCTCCCGCGGCCGCCCCGGCGCTCTTCAGCCAGATTCCCCATGTCCATTTCTCACCGATGTTCAGCTTCTTCTTCCCCGTGAAGTCCACAATCTGGTAAAGCTTCTTCGTTGCCCCAGTCGCATTCGCCACCTGCGCGCACTTCGATCCAATCAGCGCATCTGCCTCGTTCGTGAGCGTTCCGCCCGTCACGAGCCATGAGTCCCCTATGGTCCCGTTCTCGAAACTCGAATTGGCGACGTAGTTGTAGACCTCCCGCTCCGTTGCGAGCCTGGTGATGGCATGGAGCAGGCTGGTGGCTTCCGACGCGGTGTCACACAGGTCGTAGTCATCGTAGACCCTGGCCTTCCTGAGTACCCGATTCGCCATCTCCCCAACCTGGTCAATGCAAGAGACACTGACAGTTGAGACTCCCCCTATAGGAGTTGACCGCTGGAATAGCCCAGAGTCTACCCTGCCAACAAACACAGGCTCGTAGTCATCTTCGTACCATGACTCTACGATGACCGGCACACGCTTTGTCAGGTACGCCTGCGAGCTCGTCCCGTTGTAGACGCTGTTCGCTGCATCGAAGGCCGCGAACTGGTCATCAGCGAATTCACCCGTCTTACTCAGCAGTGATAGGCTGAGACGGTTCGCTATCTGCGATCCAGTGTCAATCCGTTCCGACGCCCGGTCCAAGTTCATCCAGGTTACATACTCAGTCACGTTACATCGGGTACGGCCAAGGGCCGTCCCGTTCATGGCCCAGTAGATCTCCTCATTGCGGACTGTCGCGAAGTGATTCGCCGCACCTGCCGCCGTCCCGACGTATGACAGGAAGAGCCGAGCCGCCTCGATATTCCACGCCCCTTCCGTCCCGTTCTCCGCGCGGATCTCAAAGAACGGATACGCCTGCCCCTTGGCGTCGATGGCTCCGCTCCACACCGCGTCCTGCGAGACGCCATTGACGTAGAGCGCACTGCCGCTAGTGTCCCCAGCGGTGGAGTCGAAACACAGGGTCACCCACTGTACCGTGGCGATATCCGTCAGTGCGCTACCGTCGTCATACTGCTCGCTCTCCAGCGTCCGCTCAGTACCGCCGTCTTTCCACTTCACCTGGATTTTATCTGCAGTAGCGTCGTAGTAGACGGTCAAGTAGTTGTTGGCATCGTAGTACCATGACGCCAGCGGCTGATTCGCAACCACGTCATAGGCGAAACCGGCCGTGGCCCGGATGTCCAGTGTAAGCGTCGTCGTCATCGGGAGCAGGTACTTCCCATACCCACCGCTCAAGTAGTGGCTCCCCTGCTTGTTCGCACCGGAAGTGACCGCTGTAAATGTAGGGCTACCGGCGACCTCCGGGTACTCGTACTGCCGGAAGTCCATGTACACGCGGTCGTAATGGTTACCGTTGCGCGTCGATGCCGGGGTGTTCTTGAGCGCCGTCTTCCAACTCGCGCCAACCCACTTAATAGCCACCCGCGGCCTCCTGTACTGCAGAGACCACGTAACGCCTCATCGTCGGTTCATCGCCGAAGGTAGGACCGTTGAAGTTGACGACTACGGACCTGGCGCCGGAAGGCATGGCAGTAACTGTCGTAGGGGTAGTGACAGTAGGAGCCCCGGCGACCTGACCGCTCGCTCCTGGCAAACCGCTAAGTATGGTCTCCGCGACAGATGCAGCATTCTCGCCGGCATTCATCATGGCAACGTATGCCTCTTGGAGTAGTCGGTAGTTCCGGTCAGATGGGTTGAAGATGTACTTCTGCAGTCGCTTGGAGAAGTTCTCGATATATTGGGCCAAGAGCGCAGATTACGCCACCCCTTCTGCCACGGCTGCGCGGACCTTCTCCGCCATGGCCTTGCGGAAGTCCGTCCAGTCAGAGTCGGCCATGGCCGTTGCGAACAGGCTCGACAGACCGGACGCGAGACTCGTGGCGAACTCGGTCTCCCCGTTGAGAGCGGCGTTCAGCGCGTCAACGATGTCAGAGGCGAAGCCGATGATGGACCCGACGAGCGCACCCTCTGGGCCCGCCATGCTCAGGACGGACTGCATCGCCCCCGTGAAGTCGCCCTTGAGGATCTTGGCCGCGGCACCTATGCCGGCCTGTAGCTCCTCGAAGTCGCGGGCTATCAGGTCGGCGCTGCTCTCGAGACGGGAGACGCTCGGCATCACCGTTCCGAGGTTCTCCTTGACTTCCTTCGTGTACTGAGAAGCATCGCCCCACAGGTCGGCAATCTCGGTGACAGGGCCGACGGTCTTCTTGACGGTCTCCAGAACCTGGTACGTGTCTCCCTCGTACTGGTCGAACAACTCCTGCTGCGCTCGGCACTCTGCGGTAACGTCGACCATGGCCTGCTTGTCAGCCTCGTGCAGGTCGAAGATCTCCTGAGCGTTGACGGCGATGCCGTTCATCGTGGCAAGCTGCTCGCGGAGATCCTTCAGAATGTCCCTGATCTTCGGGGCGGTGGCAACCGCTCCCTTCAGCATGTCCTCGAACTCTGCGATCTTGAGTTCGAGTGCAGCCTTCTTGCCCTCCGGCGTACCGGCCCAAGCTGAATTGACCTTCTCCAGCCACGCTACCAGAGCCTGCGCGTTCTTGATCTCCTGCTGCTGCGCGTCGTTGGCGCGCTCTCCGTACTTCGCAGCAACCTCCGCGTACCGGATCCTCTGTATCAGGAGCGCGCGCTCGGACTCCAGTGCGGCGCGCATGCGCTTCGCGCTCTCGTTGCTGCCGACACCAAACAGCGTGAACTCGGTGTCCTTCGGGAGCGCCTCGAGTCTCCTGTCAAGCTCGGCCAGGGCGGTGAACAGGTCTTCAAGGGGTACGGTAGTGTCCGTGAACGTCCCGCGCAGCACCTGCTCGAGTTTCCGCGACCCGGCCTCGGCATCGTTCAGGCTGGTCACGATGCGGGTGAGCCACTCCACGAACGGCTTCTGCCCTTCGGCAATTGACTTCCCCATCGTCTCCTTCAGGTCTCCGATGGCATTCTTGAACTTCTCGGTAGCGCCCCACGCGGTGTCGCCCATCATCTTGGCCGCACCGCCAACGCGATCCTCCAGGGCCTTCAGGATGATGTTCTGAGCCCCGATCACGTCTCCGCTTTCCTGTAGCGCCTTCACCATGTCGCGCTGTTCATCAGTGAAGACGATGCCGGCTCGCCGGAGACGAGTCATGCCCTCGGCGGGATCTTCGAGCGCCACGCCGAGCTGAGTGACGCTGGTCTTCAGGTCTTGCCCGAGCACGGTGGACAGGTCGGCGGCGGCCTGAAGCACCCGCGGGAACGTCTCGTGTCCGATGTTCCCGTAGGTGAGCATCAGCGCCTCGGCCTCCATGACGGCCTCGTCGCCAAACACCGTAGTGCGCTGCATGGCCGAAGCCATCGCGGCCAGTTGACCACTTGTGTATCCGATTGCTCCGCCGGTAGCCTTCAACGTCGCATTGAGCTTCGCTTCGGCCTTCTCTTGCTCATAGAAAGCCTCGGTCATCTCGGATACTGTAGCGGCTACCTTCTTCACAGTAGCGATAGCAGCGGTGATTCCGGCGGCCCATGCGGCGATGTCACGTATCGCCTGCTTGGTCTCGGTGATGATGCGTATCCTGATCTCGTCACTTGCCCCCGCCACCGCTACCCTCCTGCTGCCGCTTCTGCCACTCCGTCTCGAACGCCTCGATCACGTCGAAGTACACCGCCGGCTGTTCCGCCCACCCTCCCGCGAACGGCATCCCGAACACCTTCCACCGCTGCCACAACCCAATCGCGTCGTACGCCCGCTGCGTCAGGTACTTCGGAATCTCCGCACGGATGATCTCGTGCCCGTGCACTACCATGGGCCGATTGTCCCTCTCTCCGGGCACAAAGTCCTTGTACCCGTCGGCCCAGAGATGGAGCGCTATGACAAAGGGCCCGTATCCTCCCGCGCGTTCATGGTGAGCACCTCGGCTGCCACCTCGGCGTAGAGCCGGTCGAAGCCGCGCAGGTCGGCGAACTGCTGAGCCGTCGTCACAGACTTCCCGTTCACGATGAACCCATCGATTTTGACGACGCCAAGTTTGACCAGGAGCTCGTTGTCCCAGTCCACAAGCGTCTCGCCCTTGTGATCGGCGTGAATTCTAAAGCACCTCGATCGCTCGGCGTTCGTCAGATACTTGAGCGTGAACTTGATCGGGTCCGGCTTCTCCCGATTCCCATCCCATGTCGGGATGTACTCAACATCCTTCGTGACAATCGAATATTCCGCCACCCTTTCCTCCTATCAGGTCGTAGCGCCGGTAGTTATATAGGTCAACGAGTTGCACACCGCGTTCAGTGTGAGACCCACCTTGTCTCCAACGGCGCTGTTGACCGTCATCCCCGTAAGCATCGCCTGGCCTGCCCAATATTCGGTGGTCGCAGCATATAGCCGGTATGTGATTTCGGCGAGTTGGGTCGAGGTACCGTCAAACTGATCCATCACGTCATCCCACTCCGTGTCCGACCGGTCCATCGTCGCGGTTACAGAGAACGACGCATCGCGAATCGTGTGCGCGTACTTCCTGTTACTATCACCGTACGCCGTGATGTCAGCCGTCCCGATGTTCGCGTTCAGCGTAAACGAGTCAACGTAAGTAAGCGTGCCGCTCGTTGCACTACAAAGTGCAACGAAACCATTCCTTCCAACGTACGCAGCCATGGCCGTCTCCTCTCAGCTACTCGTGTAGGACAGGGCTCCGTTGACGGACCCATTCCATGTCACGCTCACCTTGTCGCCGACGGCACTGTTGACCGTCATGCTCGTCAGACGAGCGTTCCCACTCCAATATGTTGCCGGCAACACGTAAAGCCGGAATGCCACGTCAGCCAGCGTCGCATCCTCAAACTGGTCCATGAGCGTCGCCTGCTCAGCATCGCTTCTGTCCATCGTTCCGGTGATCGAAATGGTGGCGTCCCGAATCGTCTGAATATACGCTCGCGATGAATTGCCGAAACCAGTGACATCGGCAGTCCCGATGTTCGCGTTCAGCGTCCAGCTATCGATGTACGCCACGGTGGACCCTCCAACCGTCACGTACCCGTCCTTCCCCATGTATGCACTCATGTCAGCCTCCTATGGCGCCGCATGTGAGTAGAAGTAGCGAACCTTGAATTCGCACTCACACCATGCGAAGTTGTCTATCACACCTTCATCCGTATCCACCCCTATCGGCCAAACGTCCGCCGTGACGTCCTTGATTCCAGTACTTGTCAACATGATCTTTTGTATGTTAGTTATCAGCGCACTCCGCTTCTCTGGTAAATTTTGGTCCGTAAGATCATGCACGTACCCAGACACGCTCATCGTGATCGTCGCCTCCATATCCTGCGTGTCTGTCGACCCCAAGTAGGCAAACGGCTTTAACTCCTCGGACTTGTCAATTACCCGGACTGCTGGGAACCTATCACTACCCCAGTCCCACCACTGCTCCAAGTCCCGCGTTACATAGGCAATCCCAGTCGAGTACCCAAAGGCTGCCACTACGGCGTCGTATACCGTCTTCCTGGTACTCATGCAGTCTGCCCCTTGGCCTGCTCGCGTTTGAAGCCCTCTATGATCTCTCGCAGCACCATCTGCGCGAGCTTGACTCGGTTCTTGCGGAGCGCCGGCTTGAACATAGGATGCCTACCGACTCGGATACCGTATGGCCCCTTGGTTCTGAGCACATGCAGTCCCTGCCGCTCCCTTGACTCCGCCTCTTCCTTCGTGATCCATCGTGGCTTGCCGCCGATAAAGATGTACGGGACGCCACCAGGATGCCTCCGATAGCTCCCGAGCTCCAGGGCCCGGAGCTTCACCGGTTGGATGTTCCCAGGTCCAGGCTTCACGAACACCTCGGCATCAACGACTCCGCCAGGTAGATGCACGACATCACGCCAAAGCGAACGGTCAAGGTCTCCTGTCCGCTTGCGTAGTTGCTTGTTCATCTCCTCACGGACGGCCTCCCTGAGCGTGTTGGCGCCATGGAATAGCGCTGTCTCGACAAGTTGCGGTTGTTTCTCCGCCCATGCAGCTATGTGCTTCTGCAGGTATTCAAGTTGCACATGGCCCTCAAGTCTCATGCGTGCGCGTACGGCCGGCGCGACAGCCATCAGGTATACCTCCGATCCCGATACATCATCAGCACCTGCTTTACGCTCCATGGCAGATCGTTCTCGTAGGTCCGCGACCCACCCTCGAAACTTTCGGTTCGCAACCCAATCGTATCCCGCTTCGTTGCCCGTTGCCATAGCAGCTGCAAGTACTCTTTGGCCGCCCCGATCAGTGCCCATTCCGGGCCAGAGGACGAATACCCAGCTGAATACGACACTTTGACGTTGCGCTCACCATCCGAGAATGAGTCGCCATCCAACCGAACTATCCCCGCCTCGGTGTCAAGCATGATATCAGTACCAGAGACCTGGTAGTCAGTACTTGTGAACGCACGTGTCTCGTCTACACAAATCGTGATCTCCGTGGAGGTGAGAGGAAAATGCCGGAGAATCAACTCATTCCCGCCATCACCGTCATAGTACTCAGTGTACGTCGACGCCTTGAGTTTACGCCCCGCCTCTGCATTCATCCGTGACGCCACCGCGTTTACCACATCATAGATTCGAGCCCAGTCCCCCGTTGATCCCGTGCTCCCGAGGTACGCGATGGCGTCTGCCCCCGCTATCAAGCTGAGGTCCGTGTCTACTCCCGTCGCCATCTTCTACCCCCTCGGTCATCCACCCGCACATCACACATATGGTCTCATGCTCATCCGGCGACTCTCGCCGGCACCCCGGATTCTTGCATCGTCGCATGCTTCCTCCGTCTCCGTGGCGGATCCACTATTGTGGCCTCCGCCGGTTCTGCCGTTGCCGCGACAACCGGTGGCGGCGCCTCTGGAACCGACACAACTTCACTTCGGTCCTCAATGGCTGAACCAGCGCTGACCATTGCTCGGCCAATAGCATCAGGCACTTCGCCAATCCTGCCGGCAGATAAAACGCCCCACGGGCCTGCGGCAGTCGTCCGCATCCGAACGCGCATCAGTTACCCTCCACATACACATACAAGTCACCATCCTGTGATGCGCTGGTGCCACCGGTGATGCCAGCGACCAAACGATCTACGCCACCCAGCGGTATACAAGCTACAGGGTAGTCAGTGGTTGCTCCGATAGCCGCAGCAGTCGTGTCCACAAGACTCTTGCGCGGGTACACGATCCACGAATCGGTAGAGATCGTCTTTTCGATGATCTCCCGAACAGTTGATCCAGCATACAAATTGATCACGCCAGTGCTCGGAAACGCATTCGTCCCGCGCACATACTCTACCGCGTAAACCAGTCCGTTTGGAGCCAGCGTTGAGTAGAAATACCCGCCTGTCGAGCTGTTGCTACTGGTCGTGTCCAGTGTGATCGAATGCCTCGTAATGTGCATCCTACTTCTCCTTCAGCTTCTCTGCGATGAAGCTCGTATTCGGATAAACGAATGCTTTCTTGAAGTACTCAGCCGCATGTTTAGCCCCGATACTCTGGTTTAGTACCGCCGCCGCCTGATTGATCGCACCGTTCTGCGTGGCTATCCGTTGCTCCTGCTCCTTGATGAACGCATCGTACTTGGCTGACATCATAGACAACTCGCCATCCTCAAACCCATATAGGTAGAGACACTTTAGTAGGTCACTTTCTGGCGGCAGATACACCTCAATCCCCATGCCACGCGCAAGCCCGATGAAGTACTCACAACTCGGCCTCTGACTTGCGTACTCCACGTCATTCGCCATGTTCACGCCATAGATACGGATCTCTTTGTACCCCAAATGTATGGCGAGCGCGATTTCCCATGAGATCGTGTTCGTGAAGTAACTTCCGAACCGCTTGATGATATCATCCTTCGGGTATGGGAAGGACAGCGGGATATCGTCGTAGTGCCGCTGCATGAACACCGGCACTTCGCGGTTTTCCCTGAGCCACTTGATGTGCTCCTTCAGGCGCTTGCCTTCGACAATCCACTTGTAGTCATGGAGCTCGAAAAGCACGTCGCATTTCTTGACAGACTTGTCATACCACATCTCGTTGACTCCCCAGAACTCATACGATTCATCGTCGTATGGCGCCTGGACCTTGGAGTCAGCAAAGCCTATGATGCAGACTTTGTCCTTCCCCTTGACGCGCTTCGTCATGTCGAAGACCTGCACTTCGTCGCTGCCCTCTCCCATCCCCCCAGCCTCCTATCAAGTTGTTCCAGTGGTTACAGTCACCCCAGTCGACTTGTACACCAATAGCCACTTGCTCGTGGTAAGCCCAACCAAGGCGGCCCTCGCATCCAGTTCAGCGATACGAAGGAAAGAGTTGGTCGAGCTCGCACTCGAAGCTATCGGTACTCCTGCACTCACATACGCAATCCCTGAGTCAGTAACCCCATCATCTACATAGATGTACTTCACCACTCCAGGGATCGGAGCGTCCATCGTAAACGTGGTCGGTGCCGAACTGTCCACATTGATCTTTGACACACCGAAGTTTGACAGATTCGCGCTCGATGTGTCAGCCACAACGGGATACTGAATGTACCCGCCGTCATCCACGTCAATGTACCCGCCGCTCTCCAGCGTGATATACCCAGCGCTCTCAATATCCAGGTGGCCGGCAAGATCAATTGACCCACCACTCTCCACCTCGATAATGCACGACGAAGGAACAGTAAGTGCCGTCGCCCCCTGCTCCATCCTGATAAGACTAATCTCTCCAGCCATCTATATTCTCCTTCATTGGGAGCGGCCCGAAGGCCGCTCCCCAGTCTCGTTACATGGAGCTCGTAGGACTCACAACAGTCTGGCTAGCAACAACGCTATAATTGTTGCTCGTACTGTTATCCACCGGGTACTCCCGTGCGTTGTACTTGATTGCCACCACGTCCATCCTCGACGGCTGAGTAGCGCGGTATACCCGTATACTGTGCCATCGTCTCAGCGGCTTCTGAATGTCCAGTATGGCAATTGCCTTGTTGTCGCCGGTCGTAGTAGTCACTTTGTACGACATGTAGTCAGTGTCCAGTGCGTAGTAGGTACCAGCACTGGAATCGGCCTCGTAATCCTCTAGACCGATATCGCCAGCGGCAGTCAAAGTATTGATGATGCCGAGGTAGCACAGGGAATCGTACCCCTGCATGTCCACAAGCGCAAGACTCGTGGTCTCCGTCGAGACCGCGGTCCCGGTCGTGTCGATATGCACTACCTCAAACTTCGCCCCATCAAGCAGATTCGCAACCATCGTCGTTTCTCCTTCTCTCACTACGCCAGCGTCACACGGACGAAGGCTTCTTCGATGACCGGCATACCGTCAGTCTCGGCTCGGAGGATATACCCGTTCTGGTTCGTCGCCGCGTAGAGTTCGGTCAGTACCTGTATCTCGGCCCCAAGCGCATCGGCAATCCAGTACTTGGAAAAATCTCCGAGAATCCCGACATACAGACCAGTCGTAAACGTATTCGGCGCATACTCCGACATCAGTACGGGGATGTCCAGAATCTGGTCGCCGCGATCACCAGCGATCCCAGCGCGCCAGATATACTGCCCCTCGCCATCCTTCAGCTTGCGGATCTGCTTCACAGCATCGCGATGGAAGATCCACCTCGCCCGGCCCCAGTACTGCGGCTTCAGAGTGTACTTGGCCTCGATGAGGCCATCGCATCGGATCTCGGTCGCGGTGTTGCCAGTAGACACATCCCTGGAGGTAGTGATACCAAATCCAGTGGGAGCCGTGAACACCCCAAGCGGCTGATTCGATCCACTCCCATTGAGGTAGGCATTCTCCATGACCACTGCTGCCTTGTACGCCAGTCGGTCCCGTACAAGCGCCTCAACACCGATAGACGCCGCACGAATGAGCTTCTTGGAAACCTTGATGTACTGTGCCAGAGGATGCGGTCTGAGCTCCCTCTTGCCAAAGTCCATCGTGGAATCCTCGGACCCAACGAGAATCTCGGATGTCCAGGTCGGATCGGCCGGATCAGCGTCCAGTGCAGGAGCGCCAAGCGACTCAGCCTTGGCAACGGAATACACCGTTGCCAACCCCCTGAAGAAAGTCGCGTTGTCAACAGCTTTGATGAGGTCAGCTATGAACATCTGCGGAGCAACCACGTACCCGCCAGACTCATCAGCGTCCATCTGTAGCGCACGAAGTTCGTTCGCAGGCGTCCGCTCGCCATGAATTAGATACGACCGAAACGCCTTCATTTTGGCATCGTTCGTTGTCTGTTCCGATGGAGACGTGTCAACGCGCTTCGTCTGCCGCTCATCAAACTCCCTGGCTACCTCTTCGATCTTCGCCTGCCTTGCCTCATCCTTCTCCATGGCGTCGATCTTGTCCTTGAGTCCGTCCAGGTCTGCCTCGAGCTTGGCGTACTTCGCCTCCTCTTCGGCAGTGAACTTCCTCTTCTCGGTCTCCGCGGTGTCGAGCATGCCCTTCATCTGCTCCCAGATTTTGCGCCGCTCAATCCGCATAGCATTCTTGTCCATTCTGTTCTCCTTGCTATAGGGCCTTCTCTTCAAGTGCGACCCTGGCCCGTCTGAGCCAAGTCGAGTGGGAGATTTCTCCCGGCTCGCGTCCTTCATCGGAGTGGCTCCGGGCCGGCTCCGACTGCAACTCTTCAAGATGCCTCTTCACGCTCACACTTGTTTGAGGATACGCCGGATACGTAACCGGCGATACATCAAACAACTCGACCTCAGATAGCGTGCGAACAACGTTCGCCTTGTCGCTATCATCCCATTCCTCTTTCACAACACGGAATCCGAACGACATCTGATCGACATCGCCGCGTTCCATGCTTGTGAGTAAGTCTTTCGCCCATGTCGTGTCTGGAGGGTCTATCTCGACTGACAGACCTTCCTTGTCCTCCGCGAGCCTGAGCGTCCCAGACCTGTTCCGCCCCAGAACATAGTTACTATCATGATTCCAGAGCGCCCGGACGTCGGCTTCCTTCAGGGTCTTTGTAAACGCCCCCTTGGCAACCTTCTCTCGAAACCCGCCAAGGTCTTCGGACAACTGCCCGAATACTGCGGCATGCCCTTGGATGACCGGTGCCTTCCCGTCTTCCTTGGCGACCCGGAGCTCTATCGGATACGACCTAATTTCCTTTTCCACGATTCACCCCCTGAACGCCATGATCTGACATTCGCACCCAACGTGCAGTGGCGGCGTCTTGCACTTCCGCTGCACCTCCAACAACTTCCCGCTCTCGTCTATCAATGCATCGCCAGGCATCGCGAATTCCTGATCGATGCCGACTGTTTTCCCCGATAGTTGCGCACAGTAGGGGCAGGTCTTCGACCCGACAGTCATCCAGATGAGTGCAGTGATGCCGGCCACGCGGTAGAACGTCCTGGCGTAACTGTTGCTCGCACCAACCGTCTCATTCACAGCTATCCGGTCGGCCCGCTTTTCCTCCCAGTCATCAAGTACGCCCTCGACCACCTTGAGCGGGTCTTCGGTCGCCGACCGGATAGCATTCTCCAGAACAGTCTGTGAGAATGCCCCGTGCCGCTGGACATATGCACCTATATACCCACGTATCGCCTTGTCGATTTCAGGCGAGTCCGGCACGTCGATGTCAAGCTCATCTCCTACGGCAACACGTATGGAACCGGCCAGCGCCTCAAGTGCCGGCGCCATCGTACGGTACAGATAGTCAGCATGCTCTCCGCGATAGTACTGCTCCAGCCACACACGCCACTCTTCCAGAGACCGGGACCGAAGCATTTTCCGTGCGGCCGTTCTGAGCTCCCCTATCTCCCGATGTATCGCCCGCGATGCCGCGTCCCGCAGTGTCGCCCTATGCGCGTCAGCGATCTTCTTACGCGAGACAGCCGATCTCAGCGTACGCGATTCCCTGACGCTCTTTGCCTCCGGCTTCTCCTCGGGCTCGTCCTCAGGCTCTTCCTCGTCAACTGGATTTGGCACCGATGGAGGTGCAGCCTTCTTGGCATTCTCCACCGTCATCCAGTTCATTGGCACGAAGTAGTCGTCTCCGTTATCGATGGCGTTCATGTTCTCAAGCGCACGGACATCATTCGCACTTAGTACCCCAATCTCGCGTGCGGTCCTGTACGCCGTCCATCGCGCCTGCATATCGCCGCGCATCAGTGCGTCAACCAGGAACTCGAAAAAATACTCCTCCCGGTCAGCCTCTGGGAGAATCTGTAGTGACAGAGCCTGCTCCCACCTCACAAGCCACGGCCGAAGCGTGTGCACCACGAACCCGATGCCCTGCTGCTCGATCCCGGTCCCCCAACTTGTTGACCGCTCGACATCCCCAATCATATGCGGAGGCACCCCGAAGATGCGCGCGATCTCGCTCGTCCCGAATTTGCGCGTTTCTATGAACTGCGCCTGCTCTGGAGGTATCGCAATCGTCTGGAACTCGGCTCCCTGCTCAAGCACTCCAACGCGGCGCTTGTTGCCCCACTTCCCGTGCATATCCTCCCAAGAGTCACGGAGGCGCTTCCGTGCAGCTTCATCCTTCAGAACACCAGCAAGCTTGATATACCCTCCAGGACTAGCCTCGTTCTTGTAGAACTCGGCTCCATACCGCTCACCAGCTATGACAGCTCCGATGGTATTCGCGCACACCTCCAGTACTGCATATCCCTTTATGCCATCGTAGCCAAGCCCAGCAACGTGCAGAACATCTTCGCGCTGTAAGACAATGGGACTAGCGCCGCCCCCGCGTCGGTACTCGTAAACCAGTAAATCCCCGTCACGTTTCGGCGTCGTCTTGTCTGGATCGAGCGGCCAGAGTTCCCGAACGTACCCATCCGCACCCTTGATGATCTGCGAATAGCAGTTCCCCTGAAGCAGGAGGTGCGCCTGCTCCTGCTCGCGCCACTGGAATGAACTCTCGTACGTGTTCGGCTGGAGATGAAACACGTTGTACAGTGGGTGATCGACTGCGCGCTCCTTACCACCCTCTGTCCTCCGATACAGAATCAGCGGGAGACTTGCCACACCCTCGGCTATGATCCGCACGCATGCCCAGACAGCCGACAATCCGAGACTCGTGGTCCTATCGACATCTATCCCCGACCATGACTCGGTGCCGCCGAACCATTTCGCCAGGTCTTCCTGCGATACAGGTTCGCTTCTGCTTCGGCGCTGGAACAGTCTCGGTAGTCTCATAGCGCCACCTCAACTCGTCACATTCAGCAGGTTCTTGACCTGAAACTTGACTTCGCTCCGCAACGGCATGCTTGATCCCAAAGAGGAGTTGTATAGAGCATAGATCGTCAAGTATAGATACCTATCCTCATACGACCCGGATGGTATCGGCAAGTCGGCTCCACTCAGCACGATATTGATCGTCGTACTGGCAACGGCAGAAACAGCAGAACGCGAATTAATCACGCCACCGGTATCATCCGTCAGTGTCCACGCGATGCTGTTCGGTATGACCGCGGCAGTATCCTCGTCGTAGAACGAAGCGGTCACCACATATGAAGATCGCTCATACGCAACCGGCAGCATTTCAGTTGCCATTCTTCGCGCTCCAGGCGACGGAAGGCCGTCGCGCGGACAGTACGATCCGTACCAGTCCGTTCGCCACCCACTGGATAGGCCAGTACCATGGGTGCCAATAACTGGTCATCCAATACCTGTCGCCCCAGTAAGTCGTACTCATAGCGTCGACGCATCCACCGTCACGGCCGTCCTGTTTCCGGCAGTACTGACCGTTGCCGTGATGCGAGCAACATCGGTCGTCCTGCCGTAAAAGACAGCAGTTGCCGTCCCACCACCACCAGAGACCCCATACAAAGCCCCACGGGAGATCCTCAGATAGTCCTTGACCGACTCGGTACTCTCAAACTCCCACGTCCAAAGACTGTCCTCGGCTCCAGTACTCAAAGTCGTCCCGGCGGTAACTGACCCTACGGCCCCAGTCACAGATCCAACCGATCCAGCAAAGTTCCCGCTGATAGTGTCTGCAGTAATGCTACCGTCAGAGTTGGTAGTCCCGGCAAGGTACGCCTTGCTCGGCAGTTTGGCCTCCACAGTGGCAATCCCGGTGCTTATTTCATTGAGACGATTGACCGCATCACCCATTGTCCCGGTGGATGCATAACTCGTCAGCAACGCCCCCCATGTTCCGGCGACCACGGTATCCGCTGCGCCCGTGGTAAGCGTAATCCCTGCCGTTACTGAACCAACAGCCCCCGTGTAGTCTCCGACAACTTGGCTAGCATCAAAGTCACCGTCGGCGTTTGTAGTACCAGTCAGATAACTCTTACTCGGCAACTTAGCCTCAATAGATGCTATCCCGGTACTCATCTCGTCCAAGCGATTGAGCGCATCGCCGAATGTTCCCGTTGAGGTATGCAACGCAAGTGATACATCAGCGACAGCATCTGCAATTTCAGTAGATGTTGCTGGCGTTACACCATTCGACTGCACTGCGTTCACTGGCATGTAGGTCGTACCGTTCGTGTATGTCTCAAACGTATCTGCAGCCGATGTTCCTCCAGAAATCGCAGTCATGTCCGCCGAGATACGGCCAATCACTTCCGAAGCATCAATGTCACCATCGGCGTTCGATGATCCAGTCAGGTAGCTCTTGCTCGGCAATTTGGCTTCAATCGTCGCAATACCGGTACTTATCTCATCCAACCGGTTTAGCGCATCGCCCATGGTGCCAGTTGAGGCATACGAAGATAGCAAACCATTCCATGTCTTCCCGACAAGACTATCCTCAGCTTCAGTCGTAAGCGTCACGGCCCCCGCTACCGTCGCCGTTATCTCGCCAGTAGGACTCGTACTACCAGCGAGGTAACTGTAGGATGGGAGTTTCGACCCAAGCGTCACAAGATCATCCGCTGCCGTACTGTTCGTGCTCACCTGTAGCACATTCGCGTTGACGTTCCCGACAATCTGACTTGCATCAATGTCACCATCCGCATTCGTTGTCCCTGCTATATAGGCCTTCGACGGACTCTTCCCCGTCAACGTATTGATGTCGTCAACACTCGACGTGGCTGCCTTTAGCTGCACAATGTTGATGTCAAGATAGTCATTCCCAGCCACCAGCGAGTCATACACGTTCGCCGGCAACACCATGTATGTCTGCGGCACCGCAAAGTAAGCCGCAGTCGTCACACCCACCACCATGAGCTCACCGACCGTGTTGATATCCGCAGTCGACAAAGCGACATCAAAGTATCCATTCTCGTCGTAGATACTCGTGGTCGCGCCAGCCTTCGACCCAAAATCGCCACCAGCCTTTGACAACCTGACGTCGGTCGCACCGAGCGTCACACCGCCGGTCGACGGACACGGAGTGAACCCATCGGTCGTAGACACGAATGGCCCGAACTTGATTGTCGCCGCGGTATCTTTCTTCAGCCACCCATCCATGCCGTCCTCCTACAGACTCAGCACACCGCGCTCGTCATACACGGACGCCTCATTACGCAACGCCCTGTCAAGACCCATAACAAGCGCCACCATGCCGTCGATCTTCTCCGTACTCTTCGACTTGTCCGGCTTAACATTCCCAGCTGGATCTTGCCGGACAACCATGTTGTCAGCCATCCACCGCAGTACCGGATTCCCACCGTGGCGCAACTTCTTCGCCAAGACGAGATTCAGCAGCTCCCGCGTCGGCATCGCCATGCTAGCGAACCCCTGACCAAATTCGACCACCGTGAAGCCATCGTCCTGGAGGTCCTGAATCACCTCCGTAGCCCCCCACCGATCGAACGCTATCTCCTTCAGGTTGAACTGCTGCCCGAGCTCGTTGATCCGCTTCCGTATGTACCGATAATCAATCACGTCTCCTGGCGTCGTCTCGATGAACCCGTCGCGTATCCACGCGGCATACGGAACCCGGTCGACCGTGGTCCGCTTCTCGACATTGTTCTCAGGCACCCAGAAGTACGGAAGCACATCAAAGCACCCGTCCTCATCCGGGAACACCAGCACAAGTGCCGCTATGTCAGTCGTACTCGCCAAGTCAAGACCAGCATAGGCGCGCTCCCCTGCCAGATCCTCTGCCACCAC
>CAZOSR010000009.1:0-14303 GCA_964582445.1 uncultured Coriobacteriaceae bacterium
CGTACCCGTCACTCGCCGGCCCGTGGGCCAGGATCGTTGGCATGGTGGCCTCCCTACGGTCCGATCTTCACCCACGTGGGCGTGCCCGCGTCGGTGCACTTGTAGAGCCCATCGTCGTAGTCGGCGTACTCGTTGTGTGTGCCAGCCGGACGGTTGCCCGGAGTCGCATCCAAGGTGTCGCTCGCGAGCGTGCGCGGGATCCACGCGCCTGTGATAGTCACCGTATCAGTGGCCGCGTCACTAGGCCCAACACCTTGTCCGTGCCGTCCGCCACTATCACCTGGCTGCGCGTGGTCGCGTGCTGCATCACAGCCGTGCCCGCGGTCACTCCTACCCCGTATGTGTACTTCGGGTTCTCGATTGCCATCGCCGCTCACTCCTCACAGAACTCCCATGAATGTCTGCGCCTGCAGTCCCAACCCACCACCGTCCGCGTCGAGGTACCAGACCCGCAGGCGGACGTGGTCGACGTACAGTTTCGCGAACGTTGTTGCTGGCGCAACCGCGCCCGGGGCTACGACGTGCCATTGCACCTGCACCCCGAACGTCGAGTCCATCATGGCTGGCGTCAACGCCTCGCCGCCCATCCAATCATCGGCTCCGTAGGTCTGGTACGTGTCCGTATCGGAGGACCCGACATCGCCAATCGCAACAGACTCGGAGTCGCCTAGAACGTCGCTGTCGTAGTACAGCATGTAGCTCGAGACGCGGACCCAACCCTCGCCCGGAGACTTCTCCCCCCAGTTGTCGACCGACCACTCCACGCCGAGGATCGTGTCCGCCTCTTCGATCACCGACAGGCCCGAGAACCCCGTGAACTGCAGTCCCGCGTACCCGCCCTGTCCGCCGGAGTCCGTGTTCTCATACTCAGACGTACCGTACGCGTCATCCTGAGCTTTCGTGTTGCCTTCGTTCGTCCACGGCAGGCTAGACACCACCACGCCGACAGTCGATGGTGACATCCACCCGGTGTTTCGGACCACCGCGCCGCTTCCGCCACCGCCTCCGGAGTACGCGGTCACCGTCGGGGCCGGTGAGTCGCCTGTACCAACCGCCCAGGAGTGCACCGATGTCAGCGGTGTCTCCGCCTCTGCTGACTGCAGATACGCCCAGTCGAGTTCATCGTCTCCGGCGGCGTCTGACATCACCCACCCGGAGTACAGAACAGCGTCGTACCACAACGCCTTGCTGTTCGTGTCTCCCACGTACGCCGGCTTCCCACCGTAGGTTCCGGACTCGGTCCAGTCGTCGTTATAGGCGGCGGTCCCTGCCCCGGTTGACGTGTAGGTTGGCATCCGTTCACCTCCTCGGCTACGGCTCCTCGAACACCAGCACCACGGTCAGGCCCTGCGGCTCGGTCGTGCTCACCGCGTCCACATCCACGTAGATCATGTCCCCGGTCGCCACGTCGTCGTTCGACGTGTTCACCACCGCGGCGGTCGCGGCCGTGGCCGAACTCGTCTCGCCCGAGTCGATCGTGAGCTTCGTGCTCAGCATGTCGGCGTCTGAGCGTGTCGCGGCCCCGCGGCTCCTGCGAATCTGCACATCGGTCGTCCCGGTCGTGCCGGCCACCGCGACTCCGCCCTCCACGCCAACGAGGTTGAAGCCATTGAGGTCCGAGTAGATGAAGAACCCGGCCGTGCCGTCCCCGACGCTCACATCCACGTCGCTCGCGAACACACAGATCGGCACGTGCTTCCGCCGGTGCTTCGTCGCGAGCCCTAGCGTCACGAAGTCTCCGCCGTCGGTGTAGCTAAGGTCGTCTGTCTCCGCGCGAAGCACGCCATCCGTCGCGTTCGCCCCGATGTAGCCAGCGGACCCCGCGCCCGAGTCCACCTTCACCTTCTCGTCGGTCGAACCCGCGATCGGCTCCCACGTCACCCCACCTGTGGCCGCATCGTAGCTCGCGTAGTAGTTATCCGTCGGGCTGTTCGTCGCTTGCAGCTTCGCGGCGGTGATCGACCCGGCCGCGATGTGGTCGGTATCCACCACGCCGGTCCCAAGCTCGTGTACGTGGTCGTCTCGGCTCGCGGTGGCGCTGGTCCCCACCGTCGCCGAGGACGCGATCGCCATAGGCGTGTTGGCGTCGTTGAACGCAACGTGCCCGTGGTCGCTCCGCGCGAGTGATACGGCTGTGCCGACACTCCCCGTAGTACCACCAAGCGCCCCAGCTGCCGCGGTCGTGATCGCATGCACATGATCCACACGGCTCGCAGCGGTGCCCGTGCCCGCGCTCTTGGCGTTGTCGGCCTCTATGTCCTCCGGGTCGTCGTCCGAGAGGCTCGGCGTGCCGTGCGTGTGGTCGCCTCGGCTGTAGGTCGTGGCCACCCCGGCTGCGCTACTCGCACCGAAGCTCGTCTCGGCGGTCACCGTGTCCGCTGGCGTTCCTGCCCCGCCGCCTGTGCCGATCGCGTTGAAGGCGATCCCGTCGTTCGAGTACTCCCACTGGTTGCTCGACGCGTCATACTTCAGCGCCGGCCGGTTCGCGTCCCCGTTCGAGGCGTAGAGGTAGATGTCGCCATCGGTGCCGTCGCCCACCGCGAACGTGGTGCTGGCCGTCCCGAGCGCGTCGCCTGTCGCGCCGGGCAGAAGCCACAGCGCATCAAGCGAGGACACGGAGTCATACACCCCCACGAACGCCCCGCCGATTGTCGGCGCCACATCCGTGAGCGTGCCGTCTGACTCCACGTAGATGCGATCCCCGGCCGACCAAGACGACTCATCCGGGTGGTCGATGTACGCCCCGCCGACCTGCACCCAGCCGGCGGCCCCGTTCGCGATGTCCGTCGCCGCGAGCCCCATCACAGGCAGCTTCGCAACATCCGTCCCGTCCGCGAGCGTCACCTCCGGCAGGTACTCCATGTCCGTCGTGTGCGTGTAGATGCCAGAGCAGAAAACCGCACGCCCGCGCGTGATCGCCGACCCGCTCGCGTTCCACACCCGAACCCAGTGCCCCTGGCGGGATGATGCCCAGTCCATCCCAGCCGGGCAGTTCGTCACCGTTACCGTGCCCGAGGATGCGACCGCCTTCGCGAAGAGCAGCCACTCATAGTCCGTGTCCGGTGGCGTTGCCGCGGCAGCGCTCGTGCCGAACACCAGCGTCGTCGCGTCCGTGCTCTGCTCTGTTGTGTAGTCGGCGCCGCGCACCCAAAGGTACGTCGTCGCGTCATCGGTCACCGTCACCGGCCCGATGTTCGCGCCGCTCTCGCTGTAGGTCCCGCCACCGATCATCACCCGGCCGCCGCTCACATCCACCGTGAGGTCCGTGCCGCTCGCGCGCAGCCCGTACAGCACACCCTTCCCGCCGGCGTACCACCCGCGATTGTGCGCCCGGTCCTCCAGCGCCTGAGCGTCCGCCTGCAGGTCGGTAAGGCCGGAGTTGTGCCGCGTGAACGTAGTCTCCGGCGTCTCGCTGTCGCCGGAGCCCGTGTCGGCCCGCCAGAGGGTCGGTTCCGCGATCTCGCGTGGGACTGGCATCTCTGTCTCCTATCCGGGCCACAGAACCCAGTTCGTCTCGATGAAGCCATCCAGGCCCGCGGTGAACAGCCGCACGCCCTCTGCGTTCGTGGCCTCGACGGTACGCCCGTGCGTCGCTCCGAACCGCACCCGCTGCCCGTCCTGCGCGCTGGTGACCTGCCGCCGGCCCGCTACGTCCACAATCAGACCGACCGCCACCGGTCTCCGCCTCATGACTCCATCACCGCCTCGGCCATGTAGTCAACCAGCCACGCCCGGTTCTTCCCGATGGAGTGCCGCGCAGGCCCGAGGCGCATGATCCGGTACGTCGATGCCTCGGTCTCCACCCCGATAATCGCCATTGGCCTCAGCGTCGGCACTGCCGGGCCGCGCCAGGTACAACCCTCGCGCGCGTCCTGCACTTCCGCCAGCCGCGCCCTCGCACGCATCGCCGGGTTCTGGTCATCGTCCGCGGTCTCCGACTCGTACCAGTAGTCACCCACGAAGTACGGATCGCTGCTCGTCGTTACAGCCGGCACGCGCCTCGCTACCGCCGCAACCGGCCGCCCGAGCCCATCCCGCCCGAGCACCTCGACGTGGTTCGCGAGTTCGTCTCCGTCGTCGCTCCACTCCTGGCCGAACATCACGTGCTGCACTGAGGTAGCTGTCGCGGCCGTCGTCCCGAACAGGCAGGTCGCGTCCTCGGCGGCGTAGGTTCGTAGGCCCGCCTTCGGCCAGAGACACACATCGCCGCCGCCCATCGCGCCGGCCACGCTGCCCGGGCCGGAGTTGACTCCCCACTCCCAGCCTGCGAGTTCGCAGATCCTGTCGAGCACACACGGCAGGCTCACTCCTCGCGCGAACGTCAGCTCGCCGATCGCGCTCTCCGACCACGGCAGGTATGGCGTCGCGCCCGCGCTCAGTGCCGTCGCCTGGAACCAGCTCCCGCCCGTGTAGGCCACCAGCCGGTCTTCGTGGATCCCCACGTAAGCACACGCGATCAGCGCCGCCTCGTGCAGGCACATGCCGGCCAGAGAGCCATACAGGTGCCCGCGCCGCTTGTGCGCCATCCGAGCGGTCTCGTCGCGGCACTCCAGCGTCCACACCCGGCCGACGCATGTGCCGTCATCCCCCTGCCGCTTCCACCGCGCCCGCACGATCCGCCCGTAGAACTGATCCGCGAGCGCATCCCCGACGTGCGATGCCTGGATGGTCACGACCTGGTTCGCCCGGAACTCCAGCGCCCACTCCAGGTCCCGCACCACACACGTCGCCCCGGCGCCGCGCCACCCGGTGCCCTGCTGCCAACTCACCTCACGCAGCCGTTCCGCACCCACGCCTGCCGAGTCGTACACAGTGGTCGTCACCGCCGAGCCATACGCCGGCTCATGCGTGAGCGTCGCGCGCATCACGATCGGCGTCAGGCACGGGTCGTGCGTCTCGAGCGTGATCCGCACCGCGTTCTCCGTGCCTGCCCCGAGCCGCGCCACGGTCACGTCGGTCGAGGCGCTCCCAAGCGTCGGCTCGGTAGCCACGTAGCTCTCCGAGTACGCGGCGGTCACATCGGCCGGTACCGAGAACGTCGAGGCGCACGTCGCGGTGCCCTTCGCTACGTACTGCGGCGTCCCGAGACACCAGGCCCACATCATCGCCCGGCCGCCCACGCGGATGTACGGATTCGGGTCGCACGGCCAGTCCGGCAGGTAGAGGACCGTCTGCTCGCCCTGCCCGGCCTCCCAATCGAACACCACGTAGCCCGAGAACTCGATCGCGCCGTTCGACTGGGTGAGCCAGATCGGCCGCACGCTGAAGTTCTTGTCTACGCCCTGCGTCTGCGCGTCCCGGAACTCATGCACCAACGTCCAGGTCGTCTCATAGATCGTGCCCTCGCCGCCGCACGTGGTGCAGGTCTCCCCGCCGACTGAGCCGCTCCCGTCGCAGGTCTCGCACTCCAGGCCCGCGTGGTGATACGCCAGGATCGGGTGCTGCCCACCGGTGCCCTCCGGGAACAGCATCATGTAGTAGCTGCCGGTCCACGCCGGGCTGTTCCCGAACTGCACATGCACGTGCGGGTAGTTGCCCTGCCAGATCGACTGGCCCTCTCCGGTTGACTGGTTCGCCACCGCGCCCGGCGTCGCCGGCTCAAACGTCCGCAGCCACACCGCTACAGCGCCGGTCTGGTCTCCCCACGTCGCCGCCGAGGTCGCGTACACGTGCGGGTAGTCATTCACGTCCGAGGTCGTCCACCCGGTGTTCGCCTGGTGTATCCACCGCGTGGCCATCTCGGTCGGGCGCACCAGCAGCCAGTCCCCGCTGTAGTGGCTGTAGGTCCAGTGATCCAGCTCCATGTCCTCGGGCTCACAGGTGTGCCGCAGCGTCAGGAACCCGACCTTCGCGGTCGGCCCGTTGTTTCTCTCATCCGAGCCGGTGATGATCTCGCAATCATCCAGCAGCCACTCATCCGGCTCCCGGAAGTGCCAGTCGAACCGCGCCCCGGCCGTGGTCATGGCCTCATGCGCGCGCGGGTCCTGAACCAGCAGCCTGGCGGACGCGAGCAGCTTGGCGGCGATCACGCTCACGCGACCACCTCCAGCGCGCCGACGTTACCACGGCTCCGCCACACGGTCGGAACCGCGGCGCTCGCATCGGAGAACGCCGCCACGAACCGCATGCCTGTCCGCATGTCCGCGAGACCGAGCCGCCCGTGCGTCTGATCCTGATCAGTGGCCTCCTGCACCCAGTAGACGGGGTTCGTGTACTCGCCGGACTCCAACTCCCAGTCCTCGGAACGCGCGTAGTCCTGGCAGTGCGCGGTCTCGATCCCATACGGTGTCGCGTAGCGCCCGAATGGGACGCCCTGCACGTCCTCGGTGACACCCACGTACCGGTAGGCTCGGTACCCGTTCGGGTCGCGGAACAGCATGTCGCCAGTCTCGAAGCGCATCGCGAGGTCCGGCGAGTGCTGCCAGGCATCGGTCTCGGCGCTGGTCCCCCACTGCCTCACCGGGTGCTCCGCGATCCGCTGCCCGAGCTGCATGCCATGAACCAGCGGCCCGAACACGTACGAGGTCTCATCTGCTCCGTACACCCCAAGCGGCGCCGTCTCGTCACCCGAGAGGATCGTCTCGCCTGAGCACGCCGCGAGCATCGCGTGCTTGTGGACGTCGAGCTTCCACGTCGCTCCACTGAGCCACCATGTCGCGTCCCAGTCGGCCTGCGCGAGCGTCCTGCTGCCCGCAACGATCGGCATGCCGCTGGAGTGCAGGCCCGCGAAGAGATGCACCTGCCCATCGTCGGCGTCGTCGAACCGTGTCGCAGTCGTGCTGCCAACACCAGGCATGCAGAGCCATGCGTCCTCGGCGACAACGTCCGTCCACGTCCGCCCGCAGTCTCTGCTCACGGCCGCGCGGTTCTCTATCCACGTTGCGCCGTGGTCTGCGTCCGCGTAGGTCCACGTCGCAGGCCAGTGCCCGACTCCGCTGGTGTGCGAGCACACGTTGTCCGAGTGGTACCGTGTGCAGTTCGCGCCAGGTGCCTCGCCGCGCCATGCTGACCACCCTGCCACCATGACGCCGTCCTTGGCCCACCCGAACGACGGGCACACGCAGCGGCCAACAGAGGTGCCGATCAGAACCGGCTCTCCACTCGGGTTCCCTGCGTCGAGGTCCGCGCCGACGTTATCCGACCGGCTGAACAGCATGCGCGTCGGGTCGGCTCCGCACACGTAGACACAGCAGAGCTGCCCGAGCCTCTCGGTGGCCGCTACCACGCGCCGCTCCGGGATGATGTAGCTCCACCGCCATGCCGGAGGCGCTGCGGACGCGTAGGTCGCGAGTCCGTCGAGCCACCGCGGATACTCACCGACAGGGTCGTCGTGGTTCCACACCCGCGCGCTCGTGTAGCTCGACGTGTAGTTCGCTGTCGTGTATGGCGGCACGCTGGCCGACACGCTGATCTCTCCGCCACTGCACTCAGCCGAGAACCCCAGGTCAGCGATGGTGTCCGCGGCGAACCCTGCCGGAAGGCCAGCGAACGTCGGTATGCCCACGCGCGACGGCAGGCTCCCATACGCCTCGAACGCGCCGGCCCGCAGAGGCTCCGACCAGTCCTCCGCGAGCCACGTGCCGCCATCCGATGCGTGCTCGATCTCTCCGAGCGCGAACTCGTCTGTCACCGTGACCGGCAGCGGGCCAAGGTAGTTGCCTCCACCCATGCTCCTCCGCCAGAACCTGGCCCCGATCGCGTTCGTCATGCGCGGCTGAACGTAGACGGCCGCGAGCCGCCAGTCCCACTCAGCCTGCGAAGGGATCGTGGCCTTTCCTGACGCGCCCTGCATCCCGATCGTAAGCTCCGTGCCGTCGTCGCGAAGTTCCAGAACGATGCTGTCCGAGTCCCCGATGTCCCCGATGTAGGCGTAATCACTCACCGCGCCTCCGGTACCCACCGCGGCGGCGCCCGCCTGCGCGCTCGTCACGGATGCTGGGCTCGCCTCGTCGGCACGCACGGTCCCGCTGTTCCATCGCAGGCCGTATGTGCTCGACCAGTCGAGCGAGTCGATCCTGCCGTCGGCAACGGCAGCGGAGGCCATTGTGCCCGAGTGCATCATCAGCCTGGCGCCAACAGCGTACCGCGAGCTGCAACGCCGCTCCGTCCCGATCGGGCTCTCCCACGTGTCGCCCCACTCCCTGGAGAGGTGTAGCGACCCGTCGGAGAACGCGACCGGCGTCCCGTCCGTCGTCACTCCGTCATCGTAGTCCGACCGCTCGATCAGCCACTGCGCCACGATCACGCCACCGGCCTCTGCCGGAAACGTCATCGCCTCACCCCACGTGTCGTCAGCGGTGCCGCCCGCGACAACCTCGGGCACGGCCGCGTCGGCGTAGGTCTCGCCGACCGCGTACCAACCGGAGCCAGGCAGCGACCCGCTGTCCGTGCGCCACACGTAGCCGCCACTGACCAGTTCCCACCCGCCGCTCCACTTCCGCAGCACTCCCGACCCGCGCGTGTACTGCACCTGCCTGTAGGTGTGCGACCCGAGCACCGTCTCCTCGGTCTCGTAGTACCCGCCATCGGCGTCCGCGTACGGGCAGTCGCGCACCGCGAAGTCCGGCAGCCAGTCGTCGGCGTTCACCGGGCGCCCCCACCGAGGCGCGTGCCCCTCGAACACAGCCGTCACCACGCGTTGGTAGCGGCGTCGGTGATCCAGCCACAGCGTGCGCCAGTAGCCGCCGTGTGGCGTGCTCACGAACTCAGTGTCGCACCGCGACGGCTCGCTGATCCCGGTGATCCCGGCCGAGTTCACCGCAATTGTGAGGTTGCACTTCATCGGCCGTACCCCGCTCCCGAGCGCATCCAGCCGGAGGGGCTCTCATCCATCGGGCCGCCGGCAACCTTGGCGAGATGCTCGACGGCTACAGCCGTGCGCTCGGTGGCTGTCGCTGTCCGCTCGCTCGCCTTGTCGCTGAGTAGGCTCTTGCCGCCCTGGTTCTCCAGCCACGCCGAGCCGGCATGGCTCGCACCGAGACCCGCGCCGACGAACCCACCAGCGAGGAACCCACTCAGCGCGCCGCCGAACATACTGCTGCCTCTGGACGTGCCGTGCTTCGCGCCGTATGTGCCTGTGAATCCACCCGCCCACTCCGAGCCCTTCGTGCCAGCGATGGCAGCAAGGATCGCGATCGCGCCAGGCCCGAGCAGGCCGACCGCGCCACCCGCTGCACCGGCTCCGCCTGCGGCCCCGGCTGCGCCGGCGCCTGCAGATCCCGCTGCCCCTGCCGCGCCACTTGCCCCAGCACCAGCACTCGCGGCCTGCGCGGCCGTCGCCGACGTAGCGATGCCTCGCATCCACTTCGAGAGTTCCATCGCTTGCTTCGTGGCGTTCCCGATGAACAGCCCGACCTTCATCACGGCCGCGATGCCCATCACCCACTTGCCGATATCGACAAACTCACGGATGAGGTACCCGTTCTCGCGCACCCACTCGCGGGTAGCCTTCAGGGCGCCGGCTATCCCCTCCTCGCCGGTCAGACCCTTCAGCAGTTCCCCGCCAATCTCGACCCGCAACGCCTTGAAGCCGTACTTCAGCGCCTCCATCTTATCTCCGACATCATCGAAGCCAGTCGTATCGACCGCACCACCGACAGCCTCGAAGCTACGGCGAAGATCCTGAAGCCCGGCCGACCCGTCCTTGAGTGTCGGCACCATGACTGTGCCGCTGCGCCCCATCAGCTCCATCGACATGGCCGTGCGCTCTGTCGCGGTTCGCAGCGTCTTCATGCGATCGGCGATGCGGATCAGCATCTCGCTTGCGGAGGCGAACTCCCCGTTGGTGCCGCGGATGGAGATCCCCCACTTAGCGAAAGCCTCCGGGTTGCCGACCATGTTCTTCTGAACCATACGCACCGCGGTGGTCATCGTCTCCATCGACGACCCTGTCTGCTCAGCCGCGAACTGCAGGAACTGCAACTCCTTGACTGTGATGCCTGTCTTCTGCGACATCTCCACAATCTCGTCTGCGTAGAACGCCGCCTCTTTGGCGACCATGCCGGCCCCGACCGCTAGGCCCGCACCCACCTGCAGGATGCGCGTCGACAGCTTGTCGAGGCTCGCGACGGCCGCTGTGGTGTCTAGCCGGAACTTCCCGCCGCGCGCCGCGTCCGCACGCACACCCTCGACGGCCGCCTTCACCTCCCCCGCCGCCGCGGTGAGAGCCGCCTTGTCGGTCTGCGTCTTCAGCTTCAGCCTCAGCGAACCGTCAGCCATCGAACTCTCTCCGCTCCATCTGCTCAATCAGGCCGGCCACCAGCGCGCCCGCGTCGATCGGGTCCATCGCGCGCACCTCATCCGGCATCACCCCGAGCTTCAGCGCCACAGCCACGCACTCGGTGCGGGATGCCAGCGCCGCCAGCCCGCCTATCCATCGGGCGACTCGCTCGGAGGGTCCGGGCCATCAGCCACCGCAGCGGTCGTGGCGTCCGCATACAGCTCGTCGGCGATGCCACGCACGACGTCCATCCACATGCCCGGGCACTCCGCGAGGAACCGCTCCCAGTTATCCAACGTGGCCTCGAGCGGTGCGCCCGACTCGTCCTCCACGCCCGACCAACCGGAGAGCCACTGCCCAAGCGAGCGCATCAGGCCGGCCATGCGCTCCGGCGGAAGCCCATCCGCGAACTGCGCGGCGAGAGACAGCGCGACTGCGCTCACCTCCGCGGTCCGCTGGAACCGCATCGTCGCGCCGCCTACCTCGACCACATACTCTCCGCGATTCCTGATCCTCACGACTGCCTCCCTACGTGACTGTGAATGACGCCGAGCCCCAGGTCGCCGCGCCGGTGATGTCGAGCGTCCACGTGTACTTCGCATCGGGCGGCCCGAGCGTGTGCTCCTGCACCGTCGCGAAGCACTCGTTGAACGTGAGCGTCGCCGTGTGCGCCCCAACCGTCCACACCAGCACGAGGTCGAGGTCCTTCACGAGCGTGGTCTCCTTGAGGTATGTCACCGTCGCGGCCGGCGGCTTACCGCACACGATCCGCGCGGTCACCGTCTCGGGCATCGGGTTCAAGAAGTCCACATGCTCGAGTTCGTCGCCACTGGCGGCCACCACGAGGTTGTCATCCCAGCCGAACCCGTTATCGAGCGTCATGTCGAAGCTCAGGAACTCGCCGATCGCGGAACCCTCTAGCGTCGCCGTCGTAAGCTGCGCCCCCACCATCGGGCCCCAGCCTGTGCTCACGCCCTGGGCCGCGTAGGTGCCCGCCGCCTCCCGCAGCGCCCACACCTCATAGTCGGCCACCAGCGGCTTGTCCCGACCAGCCATGCTGAGCTTTAGGCTCTTGATCCACGCGTCGGTAAGCGTCGTCGCGAGGCCCATGTCGTTCGCGATCAGGAACGTGAGGAACTGCTGATCCGTCACCATCGAGGTGTCGCGGAACGCCTTCCCGATCAGCGTCGGGTCCTTCACCACCCCACCGAACGACGCGACGCGCTCCACGATCCCGAGCGTCACGACGCTGTCGCCACCGATGCTCACCTCGCGCGTGTGCCCGGCCGTCTCCCGATAGCTGCCACTCTGCAGCAGCGCCACCGGCACGCTCGCGGTGCCAGTGCCGGCCCCGGCCACGCGACTCGCGGTCTGTGTCCAGTCCCCATACTTCACCGTGGAGACATGATGCGTGCCTCTGTTGCGGGCCATGACTACACCGCCTCACTCTCGTCGAAGGGCTCGACGCCAACCAGCAGCACCGCACCCACTACCTCCCACACCGCCATTCGCAGGCGGTCGTCGTACATCACCTGCGTCATCGACTCCAGGTTCGCGTACTGCGCCCGCAGAAGGACCGCGCCCTCGTCATCCTCCGCGAGCACGCCGTCCGAGGTCAGCATCGGGTGCAGGTGGAACGTGTCCGCCACCGCCTCTGCGATCCCGGCCGCGTCGTCCCACGCCTCCGCGTCAGTCGGGTCCCACGGCGTGAACACCGCGATCTGCACCCGGTACTCCTGATCGAAGTCGGTCGCGGTCTCGCCGATCGTCGCCGGCTCACTGCTCGCGAGCGTGCAGAACACCGCCGCAGCAGGCAGAGTCGTCTTCAAGTCGGCGTCGCCCGTGCGCTCGTTCCGAGCCAGCGTGATGCGTGGGATGTGCCCGACATTGATCACGGCCAGATCGGAGACATCGGTCTCCAGGTTGTCCCGCACCTGGCGGGCGATCCGCACGCAGTGGGTGATGGTGGTGGCGCTCACAGCCTCCGCACCCCCAACTCCCAGTGCCCGCCGGCGTGCCTCTCCAGGATCACCAGACCGAGCCTCGACTGGATGCTCATGTCATCCCGCTCGATCACGATCGAGGAGCCACCGCCGTCCTGGTAGGACCCGCGCGCCTCCTCGGGCGTCGTGTAGCCCTCAGTGGCCTCCTGGCTCGTGATCTTCGTGATGCGCGGCAGGATCACGAACCGCTGATGCCTCCGGAGCGGCGCCATCCACCCGGCGCGGCTGTTCGCGGTCTCGACGTGGAACAGCTCTTCCACCTCGTGAACCGCGTCCTCATCCGCGTGCGTGGTCGCGGTGCTGTAGCGCCCACGCTCCACGATGGCCGTGTCTAGCGTCGTATTCAGGCTCGTGATTTCCACGATCTCCGCGCTGATCAGGTAGCGCCCGTTCACCGCAAGCGCGGAGGCGTCGTCAACCGAGATCGTCGTCGCGGCTGAGGTCAGTGCGGCGGCAAGCGCGGTCGCCTTCGCGCCAACCAGCGCCACACGGTCCCCCTCGCGGATCGCCAGGCTCATGCAACCAGCCTCAGTTCCCCGATGCGCCCGAGGCTCAGCATGTCCTCAAGCGGTGACTTCTCGCCCGGCCGCTTCCCGCTCTGGTACAGGTAATTCGCCTGCCGGTCATCGCGGGAGTACTCCAGCGGCTGCGTGTAGCGTGACTGGCGCGACATGCCCACGTGCTGGTAGTGCGCGTAGGGCGTCCCGAACAGCACCGTCCGCTCCCATGAAGTAGCCGTCTGAATGACCGCGGTCAGCCTGCCGGACCTCTGAAGCATGCCCGGGTGCCCCGGCCCCTGCTTGTTCGCGTAGCGGCGCTTCCCTGTCGTCGGGTCCGCCTCGCTGTAGGTGCCCTTCGGCCCGAACGGCACCACCTTCTTGGCGGCCCGCAGCAGGTCGACCGCGAACTGGTTACTCGCCTTCACCACCTGCCGGAGAGCCTCACGCTGAAGCCGCTCCACCTCGCTGGTGTAGTCGGCCTCGTCAACCTCGAGTTCGATGCTTAGGATCTCGTGTGCCATCAGGCGGCGCTCCCCGGCGCGATCGGCTCGTACATGTGGTAGCAGTTGTGGTGCATCAGCCCGGCGGCCTCGGCTTCGTCCGTGGTCGCGTACCCCTCGGTCTCGCCATCCAGGCTCAGAACCGCGCCCTCCCACGGGGCGCACAACTCGCACGCGCCTCCGTGCTCCGAGACGCGCACGAGGTCTATCCCGAACTCCCGCGCGCGGTTCTTGAAGCCCGCGTTCAGGCTGTCCCGCACCTCGGTCCGCGTCACCGTGCCGACGTGCGCGGTGAGTCCCCACGCACGGCCGCACGTGTCCACATACGCGAGGATCCGGCCGCGGCTCAGCGCCTCGGTGAGGTCCGGCACTGACTTCAGCGCCTGGATGCTCCCCTTCAGCCCGCTGCGTATCTGCGCGTCCGTGAACTCGCTGAGGTACTTCAGAACGCTCTCGTCGGCGGCCTCGGCTGCGCGGGCGATCACCCGCAGGAAGCTCTCGATACGTACCTCTATCGCGCGCGTGTGGGCCCTGCCGGCGATCCGCACCGCACGCCCGGTCAGCCTGCGCCGGGCCATCGCGGCATCCATGTTCCCGACGCCCTCGCGGTAGAGGCGCGGCAGTAGGCGCTGCGCCCACTCCATCGCCTCACCCTGAAGGGCGGTGGTCTCGCCGGAGCAGATCGTCGCGATCTTGCGCAACTGGCCAAGGTTGGCGGTGGGGGCGCCTCGCAGCACCCCCACCATCCTCGCCTCATGCTCGCCGGCGCGGCGTATGAACCGCTCCGAGAGCGCCTTCTGCTGATCCGGCTTCAGGAACGCCATGCCTACACGCTCTCTCCGAGACCGGTCGCGAGCAACTGGAAGCGGCCCTTGGCGTCGGCCACCAGCCCGCGCACGTTCTTCACGCCGGCGCGCACGATCCCGGCCTTGTCCTCCGGCACCTTCGCGGACTCGGCGATCTCCACAGCCCGGGCACACGCGGCCTCGACTGTGGCGAACGCCTCACCAACCGTCTGGATTCCTGTCGCTTCGCTCTTGCCAGCCATCGGTGGCCCTCCTGACTAGCTGCCCTGGGTGCC
>CAZOSR010000009.1:14403-20635 GCA_964582445.1 uncultured Coriobacteriaceae bacterium
GCGCCGAACGCCAGGCCAGCCGCAAGCACGACGAACACGAGACACGCGATCAGTCTCCAGTTCGTGGTCTTCTTCATCTGTGGTGCCTCCCTACAGCGTGATGTCTCGGCTCGCTCGACGCACGAGCCAGCCCTTGTAGTAGTTCTCTGCGGTCTCCTTGCGCAGCAGGCGCTTCGCCTCACTGCACGCCTTCCAGGCCGCGTTGCCATCCGAGGACCCGCTCTTCGCGAACGTGACGCTGAGAGCACCCTCGGTCATCGCCTGCACTCCAGCCGCCTGCATCGCCGCCGACTGCGCGGGCTGCCCAGCGAGGTTCGCGATCGTGAGCGCGAGTTCGCAGGTCGCCTGCATCACCTCGGTGGGGATGTACAGCGTGCCGTCGGGCGCGCACAAGGTGGTCGGGAAGTGCAGGTCGCCTTTGTTGTCCTCGTGCTGCACATCCAGAAGCATCTGGCTGTCGATGATGCTCGTCGCCTGGATCAGGCACCGTGCCTTCTGGTCATCGCTCAGTGCCTCCCAGGACGCGACATCCAGCCTGCCTTCGAGGTAGCCGGTGGTCGACGCGCCGCCGTCCGCTTCCGCAAGGCTCGCGTACGAGTTCGCGGCCTCGGCTCCTGCTGTCGCTGTCAGCGTGATCGCCACCGGCTCACCTCCTAGAACCGCTTCATCCATCGCTTGATCGTGGCCGCCGAGACGTCGTAATCATCGGCCACCTCGGCGATGTCCTCTTGGTCCTCGCGCACCCGGCGCACGGCCTCGGCGCGGTCCGCGTCGTCGATGCCGTCGTCTGCCGGGCCCGGCTGGTCCGCCGACGCAACAGGCTCGACGGACACAGCCGGCACAGGCAGGCCAGGCGGGGGGGTCGCATCCTCGCACACGATCTGGAGAGTCCGCATGGAGGCGGTATCACGCAGCATGGCGTCGGCCTCCTCCTGGCTCGCTGGCTTCCAGATGCCATTCCGGAACCGAGCTACGCAGACGACGGTCTTCTTCTCGTCGTCTCGACGCAGCTTCACCATCGCTCCCATGTGGGGGCTCGCGAACCGCATGTCCCTGCACCTCTCCTCTCAGCTCCTCGGCGTCTAGCTCACGCCGTCGGAGTCCACACTCGACACGCCGGACAGCAGCGCGAAGCTCGCCTCGTTGCCGATCTGGCAGGTCGCCATACCGAGCATCTGCACGGTTACGCGCGGCCCGGTCCGGAACGGCTCAAGGCGCAGCGGCACAGTCGCCGGCGCGTTGGGGTACTGGTTGGCAAACTGGTTCGAAAACACGCTGAGCCAGCCGGCATGAAGCTCGTCGGCCGAGCCGATCACGAGTTCCTGCGCTCCGAGCGTGGCATCCAGCTCGATGGTGAGCGGGGGCACGCCGGGGATCTGCGACCGATACTCGTTCAGCGCGCCGCCAGTGGTGCCCTGATACGTGGTGGTCGCGATCCGCGCGCCACCCCACACGCCCATGAGTTGCCCGAGGGTCGTGTTCACGTAGATGCGGTTCGGGTAGATGCCAGAGTTGCTCAGGATGGCCTCGATCGCCGTGTCCAGGTCACTGAACAGAAGTGCCCCGACAGACGAGTACAGGTTCGTGGTAATCTGCGCACGGAACCCGTTCATCGTCCGAACCTCGTCACTCGCGGACGTGGCCTCCGACCGCCAGCAGGCATAGGCGAGTTCGTCGCCCATCTCCTTGTAGAGGCGCGGGAGTTCGTACTCCAGCGTCCCCTCCTTGCCGGCCCAGAGCTTCGGCTGCGCGATCGCCTCATCGCTGAGACGCGCGACCTTCTCCATGCGGTGGCCGTAGTTGGTCACGGTCGCGCCGAACGCCGAGCGGCCCTCTCCGGGGTCAGCGCCCTCCGAAGGAACCTGACCGAGGATGTAGCCATCCACGTCCTGGCTGTGCGTGGTCGCGGTCGTGCTCGCGTACCCGCGCGTGGCCTCGCAGGTGCCGGCACTGATGTCAACCGACACGACCCGAATGAGTTCGTCGTCGATCTGGATGACCATGTCGGGTGTAACGCGCGCGATGGGGCTGAGGTCGAACTCTGTGCCGCTGGTGTCCCCGATCGCGACATCCAGGTTCAGCACGGGACTGGTGTTCGGGCCGAGCCGCCAGCTGATGGTCTTCTCGCCCGGGCGCGGACTAGAGATCAGCCCATTCGCGAAGGCGGTCCGGAACATCGGCTTGAGGTCCCAGTTCTGTGCGGCGAGCCATGCCTGCTCCACATCCGGCTGGATCTCGGTGAGGCTCGCGTTCACGGAGAGCAGAAGCTGCTCAACGAGGGTCGTCGCCATGATGCCATCCTCCTATCACGGCCCAGCGGCTGTCCGCCGGGCATACTCCTCTTGAACCTTCCGTTGCCGCTGTGCGTGGCTCAGCGTGGCATCCGAAAGGATCGCGGCCATCGCGCCGTGCCTGTCGCCAGAAGGCGAGGTCGGCGCCATCCCTGGAGGGCTCGAGCCAGGCCGCGTCGGCGGTGGCGCCTGGAACAGTCCAGGGGTCCGCGCTTTCAGCAGGTCCACCTCGCGAGCGATGTCCTCATCGCTCTGCGCCTCGTCGGGCAGCATCCGCGCCACCTGATCCAGAACCGCCACATCGCCCACCGCACCCGCGCCCTGCAGCGCACTGCGCCGCCGGATCGCCAGGTTCGCGGCATTGATCCCTTCGAGTTGCTCCTTCAGCTCGTCGCGCTCGCGTTGGATCGCCTCGATCTGGCGCTGCCTCTCGGCCTCGGCGCGCTCGCTCTCGCTGAGCTTCTCGGCTTCCAGCTTCTCCAGGCGCTCGGCCAGTTTGGCCACCTCGGCTTCAGCCTTGGCTCGCGCCTCAGCTTCTGCTTTGACGCGGCCCATGTTCGACTTCAGTTCCTGAAGCTCGGCAGGGTCAACCGCCACTAGTTCCGGCGGCGAAGCCTGCGGGCTCCCACCATCCACTACCTGGTCTTCCTGTGTCTCGCCCATCCTGCCGTGCCTCCCTATAGGCCGGGCCGTAGCTCACTAGAACGCGAAGGCGTTCTGCTGATCATCGAGCGCGGTGCCGGCCTCATCGTTCGTCTCATCGGCGACCGGGGCCGTAGGGGCCGCGGTGGCCGCACCAAACCACTCGTCTTCATCCTGCTCGGCGTACGTGTTCGAGACAGGCAGTGTGCATGTGATGTCCCCGGGGTCTGACCCGCCCTGCAGCCACACCGCGATCCGCAGTGCCTCGCCGATCGCCTGGCACGCCTCGCGGCTTTCCTCCTCCGACGTGAGCACCGTCGGCAGGAAGCGCATCCGTAGCGACTCACCGCTCGCGGCCGTCAGCGCCGTCGGGTCCTGCGTGATGCTCTCGACGCTGATCCCCGCCAGCATCGCGAACGCCCGGCGGTGGTCATCCTGTGCCCGCTCGTTCGCGTCCAGGTTGGGGTCGGCGCTGATCCACTGCGGCGGCGGGATGTTCTCATCCGACTGCCGCACGATGACTTCGGAAGCGGACAGCCGGAACACCCGGCGGCCGGTCGGCTCGTCGTACTCGTCAAGCTCCTGCTGAACGTCGGCCTCGTTCACCACAAGCATCGGGTCATCCATCGCCGTCAGCCGGAGGTTCCTCTGCGTCTCCCGCCGGTTCAAAAGCATCTGCGCCGCCTGCGCGTCCCAACACAGCGGGTCTCCACAGAGGTCGCCCTGCGGGTCGCGCGGTGACCACACCAGCGTCGGCATCAGCCCGTCTCGCGTCGGCACAATCACCTGTGCGTCGGTCGGGGCAGCGCCCGCCAGCGCGGCCACATACGGCACGGCCCCGAACGGCTCCGGCCCGCGCAGCACGCCATTGTCCACCAGCCACAGCGTGTGTTCGATGTAGCCCATCGCGTGCCGCACGATGTACACGTAGGTCTGCGTGGTGCCGGCGTCGCGCACCTGGTGTTCGTACGCGATCCGCACCTCCTCGAGCTTCGTCCGGCTGTCGGCGGTCGCGATCGGGAAGCAGATCGTCGGATCCTGCCGCTCGATGACCACACCTTCTGGCGTCTCACGAACCACCAGCGCGCCATCCCCGAGGCGCATCCGGTCTCGCATCAGTTCCCGCGCGAGCTTGTTCAGGTCGCTCCTGTCGGCGATCTCCTGCGCGACGGTGCCGCCGCCATCGATCTCCAGTTCGCTGCCCGCCATGCACCGCAGTACTTCGCGGCACGCCACGCGGATGTAGTTCTGCGCGATGTAGTTGCGGGAGGCGTTCGAGCGTGAGGAGTAGGACGCGTATCGGCCGGACTCGAAGACGGCCCAGTGCTCGCCGTCATACAGGCGGATCATGTCCTGGTAACGCGACAGACGCGGCGCCTCGGTCTGCAAAGGCCACGTCACACCATCGCCTTGGTTGTCGTCCCACGGCCACAGCGGGTTCGCACCGCGCTGCATGGCCACCCATGCGTCGAGAGTAGTCATGCACGCCTACACTTTCTGACGCCTACCCCTACCCAAAGCTACACTACCACGCGTGCTACGGACTCGTCAACCGGCTTCGGCGCCGGGCGCATGCTCAGCTTCGGCCAGAGCCCGGAGACGACGTACCGCAGAGCGTCCGGCCCGTGGTCGGCCTCCTTGAGGATCTTCTCACCGCGGCCCTCGTACGCGTAGCTGCACAGCTCGTCAATCAGTTCGTAGCAGCGCGGGTCGATCACCAGCATGGGCCGGTCGCCGCGCACAGCCATCGCCTTGTGGATGTCGTCTAAGCCCTTCGTGACATCGCGCTTCCCGGCGCGCACCCCGAACCCCACCCGCCGCCACTCCTCGGTTTCCGACTTCCCGCTGCGGTCGCGGTACATGTCCGGCGGCCTGGCGCCCTTCTGCATCAGGCCCTCGCTCACCAGCCACTCCAGCGTCATCTTCGCGGTGGCCGAGGCGGGCATGCCTGTGTAGCGGCGCTCCCGGAGAACCAGGATGCTGTCACTCGGCCCGAGTTGCACCACCAGCACCACCGTCGGGTTCACCACACCCCAATCGATCCCGAGGTACACCGGACGGCCAGGTAGCGGCTTGATCGGCCCGTCGGCCACATGGATGTCGCGGCTGAACTCTGGATACACCAGGCCCTCGTGGCTCACAAACTCCCCGAGAACCTCCTGCCTGTAGATGGCCGAGTCGGTCCCGTACTCGCTCGCAAGGCTGTCGTAGTACTCCTGCGCGATGAACGGGTTCTGCGCGCCCCGAATGACCTCGACGCCAGGCCGGCTCGCCCGGAACTCCTCGTACGCCCACGACGCCATGCCCTTCGGTGTGTAGCCAAGCAGCATCCGGTGCCGGTAGCCTGGCATCCGCAGCCGGCCCAGGCTGTACTGGTAGGCGAGCCGCTTCCATAGCCCGATCTCATCTCCGACCACCCAGGCCGCGTCGGTCGCGAGCAGCGAACCGGGATCCTCCGCAGAGCGAAGCCAGTAGGTGCTCCCGTTGGGAAGGTCCACTTGGTTGTGCTGCTTGTTCCAGTTCCAGGTGCGGTTCACCCCGAGCTTGTCCGCGAGCGCGAGCCAGTGCGGCACGAAGCTCTGATGCATCTGCGGGTACTTCGCGGCCACGTACACCCCTCGGCTGCCTGGCATCATCTGCGGCAAGAGATGCACCGCAAGAGCCTGGACGAACGTCTTCCCGCACCCGGCGCCGCCCTGCAGGACCGCGATCCGCTCCTTGCTGTTCAGCCAGCGCTCCTGGTAGTCGGTCAGCTCGATCTCAATCACGGCCGACGCCCCGCGTCTTGACGACGGTGATCTTGATCTCCTGCGGCGCGTTGCTCACCTCGGCTTGCAGATGGTCCTTGCGGCCATACTCCGCCGGGTTGGTCCGCTCGAGGAGCCACGCCCACCGCTGCCACGCACCCTGGGACTTCGCGTCGCAGCACCCTGCGAGCTTCTCCAGCCAGTCGCGCTCCCGATCGGACTCGGCCTCTTTTGCTCTGGCCGCAAACTCCGGATCGTCCTCCCAGCGTTGCACAGTCGAGTGCGGCACCCCCGCCGCCATCGCCGCGCGCCGGATAGACTGCCCGAGCCGGATGTTCGCCAGCACGGCGTCCTCCAGCTCGGGCCTGCGCGCCGACCGGGGCCTCCCTGGCTTCCGCTTCTCGGTTGGTTTGGTGGCTGCCATGATCGGCACCCCCTCGGTATCATTCTACAGCATCGGCCTCGGCGTCGGCCGTGGACTCGAGGAGTTCAGCTACCGCGTCGTCACACTCACGCTCCTCGGAGCATCATGACCAGCCGCTCGTACGCCTG
>CAZOSR010000010.1:0-11737 GCA_964582445.1 uncultured Coriobacteriaceae bacterium
GCCGAGATGCCGCACCGCATGGACGACATCCTGCTCGCAGTTGGATCCGGGGAACCGCACCACTCCAAAGCGCATCGCCTACGCCCCCCCGACGGTCTCGATGCGGTAGTCCTCGATCACCGGATTGGCGAGCAGCCGGTCACACATCTCACGCACCCGCTCGAGCGGCGTCCCATCGGCCACCTCGAGCTGGATGTACTTGCCGATCTTCACCGAGGACACCTCATCGTAGCCAAGGTTGACGAGCGCGCGCTCGGCAGTTGCCCCCGGCGGATCGAAGATGCCCTTCTTGTAGGTCACGTAGATCTCGAAGCGTGCCACGATAGCGGCTCCTCCCCTTACCCATCGCGCCCGTCGAGCGCGCCTGTCGGAACGTCTTCGTCGGCGAGTTCATCATCGCCGGGGTCGATGTACAGTCCCGCCCGGTCCTCGGCCAGCTTGGCCGCCACCGCGGCGTCGAGCTTGCGACGGCTGAGCCACATCAGTGCAAGGCCGAGCACCCATGCAGCGATCGACGCGTACGCGAACACCGGTACGTCCTGGTGCACGTCGACCGCGGCGGCCACCGATGAGCCGACCCGCCAGAAGCTCAGGAAGAACCCGACGATGCCGATGCCGGCGATCACCAGGCCCGCCCAGAACACGTAGAGATGCAGCCGGACCGCAGGTGGGACGTTGCGGATGCTCACGCTTCGCCCTTCCCGCCCGTCTTGGGTGCCTGATCCCCTTCGGCGTGCTTCTGGGCCTTCTTCGACGGCTTCTTGCCCTGCGACTCGATGAGTTCCTTCCGCAGCCGGCGAATCACCACCAGGTCGATGGTCACCGCAGTCATCGATGCAGCGAGCACCACCATGGCGATGATCCGCTGCGCATTGTCGTTCGCCCTGAGTTCGGGCACCAGATACCCGAGCGCAACGGCCGCGATTCCGCCGAGCAACAGCACCCACCAGACGCGGCGCCACTTCTTGATCTCGGGTGAGGTCGGCAATCCCGCCCAGTCCTTCTCGGGACCTGTCTGCTTGGGCTTCGACTTCGAGTCGCTCGACTTGCTCACGTCCACGGTACCCTGCTTGCGGACCGGCTTGGCCGATGCCGCGCTCTTGCGCGTGGAGCCGACCTCGGCCCCCTTGCGATAGCGCTCGTTGCTGTAGCTACGCTGGGACACGTGCTCAGTCCCCTTCCGGCATGAACGGTTCGTCGGTGATGAGTTCGTAGGCCTCTATGTACTTCTCGGCAGTGACGGTGATGATGTCCTCGGGCAGCGGGGGCGCCGGCGGCGTCTTGTCCCATCCGCTCGCCTCAAGCCAGTCGCGAACGAACTGCTTGTCAAAGCTCGCCTGTGCCCCGCCCGGCGAGTACTCATCGGCCGGCCAGAAGCGTGAACTGTCGGGCGTGAGCACCTCGTCGATCAGCGTGACCTCGTCATCCACGAGGCCGAACTCGAACTTGGTGTCGGCGATGATGATGCCGCGGGCGGCGGCATGGTCTCGCGCCGCCGAGTACAGCGCGAGCGACGCATCCCGAAGCTGC
This sequence comes from uncultured Coriobacteriaceae bacterium, assembly GCA_964582445.1. Lineage (GTDB taxonomy): Bacteria > Actinomycetota > Coriobacteriia > Anaerosomatales > Anaerosomataceae > Anaerosoma. The sequence goes on from CAZOSR010000010.1 coordinate 1,531, forward strand.
CCGGCACGCTCCGCGCCGATGATCTCCACCATCCGATCGAAACTGATGTTCTCATCGTGGTCGCCGATCGCGGCCTTGGTGGACGGCGTGAAGATCGGCTCGGGCAGACGGCTGGACTCAACGAGCCCTTCGGGAAGCCTCTGGCCGCACACGGTTCCGTGCTCGCGGTACTCCTTCCAGCCGCTGCCGGCCAGATACCCGCGCACGATGCACTCCACAGGGAAGACCTCGGCCTTCTTCACGATCATGAAGCGGCCGCGGAGCGACTCCGCGTACTGCGCAAGCGACTCGGGGAGGTCGCACTCCTCGGCTGTCAGAAGATGGTTGGGAACGATATCCGCCAGCTTGTCGAACCAGAAGAGCGAGATCTTGGTGAGGACCTCACCCTTGTAGGGGATCGGGTCGGGCAGCACCACATCGAACGCGCTCAGGCGGTCTGTTGCCACGATGAGCAACGCCTTGCCGAGGTCGTAAATGTCACGGACCTTGCCCTGTGCGGAGGGCTTCAGTTCGATGGGCTCCACGCGGCATCCTTTCGGGGCTGGCCTACATCACGCCGTGCGCCACCAGGGACGCGGCTCATGCGTGCATTGTAGGCGATAGCGCCCGTCCGTGCGGAGCGTGTGCCCGTTACCCGCACCACTACCGGGGCAGGCTCCACCGGCGCAGCGCCTCAGCGTCGATGTCGTCGCGCGGGGAGATCAAGCCGAGCAGGTCGAGGTACAGATCCGCAAAGGGATCGTACGACTCGTAGGTGACGATGGATGGTTCACCCTCGATGCCGCCGAGCTCTGCCGCGCGTTCTACGGCGTCGTCGTAGTTGCCAAGCGTGTCGACGAGCCCGAGCTCGAGCGCCTCGCTGCCGAGCCACGCCCATCCGGTGGCGAGCTCGCGCACCTCGGCTTCGGTCATCCCGCGACCCTCGGCCACATCGGCGATGAACTGCTCGTAGACCACGTTCATCTGCTGATCGAGCATCGCTGTCTCGGTCTCGGTGAGACTGCGGTACATGCTCCCCGCGTCCTTATACTCTCCCTGGGTAAGCGTCGTGAACTTGAGACCCACCTTCTCAAGGAGTCCTTCAGCGTTGACCAGCTCCATGATCACGCCGATGCTTCCCACGGTGGACCCTGGCGCTGCCACGATCTCGTCGGTTTGCGAGGCCACCATGTACGCACCTGACGCGCACACATCTCCCACGCTGGTGACGACAGGCTTCTCCTCGGCGGCCTTGCGCACCGCGAGCATGATCTCCTGCGAGGCGGCCACCGTGCCGCCCGGTGAGTCCACCCGGAGCAGGATCGCCTTCACGCTGGTGTCATCTACCGCCTGGTCGATCTGGTCGAGGATGTACTCGGGGGTCGCCCCCGAGGTACCCGCGATCACGTCATCGATGCGGATGAGCGCGATGCTGTCGCCGTACGCGAATGGCGTGAGATCCGGGCCGCTGAACAGGGCGACGGTCAGCATGCACGACCCAAGCACGAGCACCAGGAACGCGATGCCCAGACCGATGGCCCACTTGGCACCGGCGGACATGGGTTTGCGGGGGGCAGGCTGCTGCGTTGCCACGGGCGCGGGCTGCTGCGGCGCCACGGGGGCGGGCTGCTGACCGATGTTGTCCATGATTCCTCCGTACGTGCGCTCGGGAACGCGTGCTAGATGATGCCGAGATAGACGAGCGCCACGAGTCCGTGGAACACCGAACCGGCAAGGATGGCAAACGCCACCCACTTGTGCACGGTCAGATGCAGTTTGCCCTTGAACTTGATCTTGCGCATGCCCTGGAGGATCTGGAACACCATGAGCACGAAGAGCGCGCTCCCGCCTACAGCGAGCATGAACGGCTTGATCGTGATCCCGAACAGCATGGATGGCCCCTTTCGCGCGAGATACGCTGCTCAGAGGGTACGCGCCGAGGGGCCTCAGCGTCTAGCGCCACCGGGTGGACTGGGCCCGTACAGGCACGCGGCCCGTGCGCGCCCTACACCGCGCAGGCGCCGCCCCAGCGGCACAGGTTGCCGGCCAGAACGCCGGGAAGCGCAGCCACCAGATCGCTCGCGTGCATCGCCGGGGTCGCGCCCATCGCGCGCCCCGCCTCGCGGTTGGCGAGCGAGGCGCACCGTGCAGCGTCCACTGTTGGGAACCCGGCCGCGAGAAACGCCGATGCGAGGCCCGCAACCGTGTCACCTGTGCCGCCGATCGCCTCCAGCTCGGGCACGCAGGGCTCCTCGACTACCTCGACGATGACCCCGTGCTCGGCGATATGGTCGCGCACGCCCTTGATGAGCAGCACCCGCGAGGCGCCCCCGGTCTCGTGCGCCGTGGCGGCCAGCGCCACGGGATCGAAGCCGTCGTTGCCGAAGAGGTAGTGCGACACGTAGGCCGGGTGCGTCACCTCGGGATCGGCGAGGAAGCCCACCTCTCCCACGTCCGGCGTCATCAACTCGAAGCGGGTGGCGAGTCCGGCAGCCTTGGCAGCGTACATGCCGCCCGCATCGGCCACCAGCAAGGTGTCCGGCGCGATCTCGGCAAGCTCGTGCACCGCCGAGCGCATCAGCGCCATCACCGGTTGCATATAGTGGAACGCGATCACCGAGGGGCCGATACGCTTCACCGCCTCGGCGAGACGTCCGTACACGGCGCGCGTGCCGTCGCCCCGGCCGATGTCGCCCGCCACGAGCGCGTGCGGCGGCGGCGTGCCCAGATGGGCGGCCACCTGCGCGGCGGCGCCCAGCATCGCCGAGGTCCCCTGCGAACTCGGGACGCGGGTGCCGCCGACGGCGATGCCACCGTCGGACTCGATGCTCACTGGACCTTCCAGCACCGGACCCTCAACCACCGGGTATGTGGCAACAACGAGCAGCGTCATAGAACGCCACCCCCCGCGCCCACAACCGCCATCTCCCGTGCATCCAACTGCGCACGAACCTCCTGGTACGCCCTGTCGAGCATCAGCCCGCAAAGCGTGTAGCCGAGGTCTTTGGGGCGCGGCACCTCGTCCACACGTTTCCCCACGAGCGCGAGGTTGAGGTACGGGATATCGGGACACCCTCCCCCGGATGTGTTCACGATCAGCCCCGTCTCCTTCTCCACCACGATCTTCATGTTGCCCGCACGGACCATCAGCCACTGCCCGAAGTCCACGCTCGTCACGAGATCGCAGACCTCGGCGGTACCCTCGGCGTCGGCCACCCACTCGCGCAGCGGCACGTCGGCATCGATGAGCTGCCGCTCGGCGCCGATATGCTCCACACGGGGCAGCGCCACCGAGAGGTCACACCCGGCCCGCAGGTGCGCAGGCGGGGCGACAAGGGAGACCTCGTAGCCTGCGGCCTTGAGGATACGCTCGGCCGACAGGGCATCGTTCACGGCATCGAACAGGAAGAGCCCCAGCGCCTCATCGGCGCCCGGGGCGGTCTTCCTGTCTTTCCGTGCGAACAGCGCCACTACCGCGCTCCCTTGATCTTGTACTCCTCGCCGGTCTGGTCCACCGAGACCGTGTAGCCGGCGTCCTGGAGGAACGCTACCACGTTGGCCTTGGCTGTCCCACTATCCGCGTGGACGAGGACCTCGGCCGGATCGTCTTCGATCGCCTTCTTGGTATGCATGAGCGGCATCGGGCAGGACAGCCCGCGCACGTCGACTTCCTTCATCGCTTCGCTTCCTTTCCCTATGCCACGCGTGGTCTCTTGATGAATGCGATCGCGCCGAGTATGGCGGCCATCACTGCCATGGCCAGCCATGCGTTGTCGCCCAGGCCGGCGCCCGACGAGGCGAGGCCTGCCCAGTGCGAGAACCCGGCACCCAGGAACATCCCAACGACAGCGATGGCACCGTCAGCATCGCCTTCACTGCCCATGATCATCTGGCGAAGCGGGCAGCCACCCATCATCACCGCTGCAAGCGCTGCCAGCGTCATCGCAGCGATGCTGCCAAGCGCGTCGTTGTGAGCGGCCGGCTGGCCCTCGAATCCGAGGTTGTACTGGCCGAACAGCATGTTCACCACGGTTGCCCCGATCACCAGTCCGACCACGCCGAACAGCAAGTCGAACCGACGAACGAGGATGGCGTCACGGATGCCGCCGATCGAGCAGAAGCGGCTGCGCTGCGCGGCCACTCCGATGGCAGCTCCGGCGAGCAGCGAGATCCACAGTGCGGCACGCAGTCCTCCCGGCATCGCTCCTGCGGACGCGACCTTCTCGGCGTCCGCGAGCACCGTGCCATCCGCCGCAACAACGGCGCCATCCACCAGCGTTGCGTCGGCAGGCTTGATGACCTCGCCCTCCGTGGTGACCACGACCTCACCGGGGATGACGGCCTTGCCCTTGGCCGGTGTCAGGGTCGCCCACTCGGGCTTTGCGCCGTACTCGGTCACGAGGGCGAACACCAGCAATACGACGGCGATCGCCGGAAGAACCCATCCCAGCGGAGCCGCAAGCTGCTTGGCCCGGCCGAGGTTGAAGCCCTTCCGGAGTACGAAGACGCCGATGACCACGCCGACGACGATCCCGAGAGCCCCCCAGATGGCCGTGAGGTCGCCGCCGCCCAGCCGCACCCAGACGCGAACCGTGCAGCCGAGGAACACGAGCGCCGCGACCATGAAGATGAAGCCGAGCACGAACCGCAGCAACGGAGCGCTGCCGCCACGCGGCCTGAACTCCTTGGTGATGAGTGCCGCCGCAAGAGCTCCCAGCATGATGCCGATGATCTCGGGACGGATGTACGCCAACCCCGCCTGGCCGGTATGGCTCCCCATGAAGTAGCCGGCGATGTCACGCCAGAAGCATGCGATGCACAGACCCATGTTCCCCGGGTTGCCCTGGCTGGTAAGCCAGGCTGCGATCGCTCCGATGAAGAGACCGGCTCCACCAACCAACCACGCGGTGGGACCGATCACGCGACGCTGTGCCATTCGATTCCCCTTCCCCGGACGAGATATAACCCGAGTGAATGATTGGCATCAGCAAATCGAAATGTCAAGGATGGAAGCTTCCCTCGGATGAAGACACACAGCCATCGAAGAATCGCGCGCGCCGGGGCGCCCGGCTACGCTATCCCGGAAAAGCGAGCGACGCGAGGAAGCGCTGCTGGAACTCCGGATGCGCGGCAAGATCGAGCGTCTGCACCCTCTGCACAAGTTCCCCGGCGTGATCCCGCACGGCGCCGTTCACCAGCAGCATCCGCGCGCCAGCGAGCGCCGTGTTGCCGGCGAACGTCACCCGGTCCAGCCACACGGGCGGCAGCAATCCGAGGCGCACGAGTGATGCCGAGCGGACATGGAAGCCGAACCCGCCGGCGATGACTACTGACACGATCGCCGAGGGGTCGAGTTGTGCAGATGCCAGAAGCAGCTCCACGCCAGCGCGGATGGCGCCGATGGCCAGCTGTACCTGTCGCACATCCTGCTGCGTGAGCACGATCCCGGCGGCTTCGTCCACGATGAACGCGCGACTACCATCGCGTTCGGTCATGCGCATGCGCAACGGATGGCCAACGGTATCGAGCATCCGGCCGCTCGCATCCACGAGCCCCGCATCGAGCAGTGCGGCCACCAGATCGAGCAGCCCGCTGCCGCAAATGCCCCGCGGCTCGCCCTCGCCGATCACGCGTATGTTGAGCGCTCCGTCGTCGAGCGTCACCTGTTCGATGGCACCGGTCTCGGCACGCATGCCACAGGCGATCGAGGCCCCCTCGAGCGCTGGGCCGGCCGCTGTGGTGGCCGCGCGCAGCTGCCCCTTGGCGGCAAGAACGATCTCACCGTTGGTCCCCAGGTCGATGTAGAGCGTTGCGGTGATCCGCTCGGCCAGCGCGGTGGCGAGCATCCCGGCCATCACGTCCGAACCGACGAATGCGGAGATACCCGGAGGGACGACGACATCCAATCCTCCGGGGAGCGACGAGCCGATATCGGACGCGCGGACATGGCGGCCAGTGACCGGCGCACCCGTGTACGGCGCCTCACCCAGCGATGAGACGTCCGCCCCCAGGAAGAGCCCGGTCATCGCGGTGTTGCCCACAACGATACTCTCGACGAGCGTATCGGGGGCTCTCCCCGCCTCCTTCAGCATGCCGAGCGTCATCGCGTCGAGCTGGCGAACGACCATGCGCTGCAACTCGTCCGCGCCGCCACCGGTCGCATGTGCGACCCTGGAGAGCACATCGGCCCCCACTGCACGCTGGTCGTTCAGATCGCCCGCGCGCACCAGCACCGAACCCGTGCGCAGGTCCACCAGTTCAGCCGCGATCGTGGTGGTGCCGATGTCGATCGCGGTACCGAGCACGTCGCCCACGCGATCGATGCCACGCTCGAGCGGCGGCTGCACCTCAACGGACCTGTGCTGCGCAGCCACCACAACACGAGCCTCGCGCGGAGCGTCAGACAGCAGCACCGTTGCGTCGCCCTCTGCCCGAGTGCGACACGCGAGCCGCTTACCGGCTGTCACCCCCGCACCCCCGAGCAGCTCGCGTTCGCTACCGCTCATCGCCGAAAGAGCTCCGGTGGCGCGTACCCGGCACGAGCCGCAGGTACCAGTCCCCCCACACGGAGCGTCCAGGTCGATGCCTGCGGCGCGAGCGGCCTCCAGAAGCGTCGAGCCCACCGGCACGGATACGGTCCGCCCCGAGGGCTCGAAGGTGATCATCGCACGCTCGTTCATCCGGCCTCCTCACAGCGAGGATACCGCGAGCGAGCGCCGTTCGTCGCTAGGATTCCGAGGTGGTGCCCTCCGGCGTGTCCGGGCAGTCCCCGCAATCCGGACACTCTTGCGTGTCTCCGGGCTCGACGGGCGTGCACCCGTCACGCGGATCCATCATGGGACGCCGATCGTCAGGGCACGCACCGCCGAATCGGCTGCCATCTGCCGGGCGTTCCCCGAGAGACTCCGGCGCACGGAATCCGTCGACGCGCGCGCCAGGTAGTGAGTGCCTTGCAGCGGCGGGCGAGCCGGTGACCACCGCACGCACGAGCGCATGCGATGCAAGCGCACCGCCGAACAGCGTCATGCCGATGAGGACTCCTGCGGCAACAGCCAGCGCGGTCTTGAGTCTGGGATTCATGATGTGTCTCCTCCTGCGTTGGGGCGGGGTCGGTTGCTCAGACCCACACAGGGTCTTCCTGAAGCGAGGCGAAGGTAGCACGCAGATGTGGAGACGGCGTGCGGGGGCGATGGAGGTTGCCGATGCCCGCTCGCAGCCGACCGCGATTCAGCCTGGCACGGTCCGGTCGCTACTCCGCCGAGTAGAAGACCGTGTCCTCGGCCCGATCGGTCGCGGGTCGCTTGGGCCGGATGCGCTCAAAGAGCAGCGCGAAGGCGATCAGCATCACACCGAGCGAAGCGCTGGCGGCCCATCCAGGCGCGACTCCAAGCTGGTAGAGCATGGCGCCCGAATTGAGCACCGCGTGGGCGCTGGCCGCTGCGAGGAAGCCGAGAGCAGGGCGCGTCCGCTTGGCTATGTGCAGGAACAGACCGGTCATCATGCCGTGCATGAAGACCACCAGCAGCCGCTCCCCGAAGAACCCCGTGAACGCATACCACGGGTACTCGCCATACGCGCCGGATACGGACACCCCCCAGGCCAGGTAGATCGCTTCGCCAAGCCCGAAGCCTATGCCGAGCGCCATTCCGGTCCACAGCGCATCGCCCGGTGCATCGATGTGCCGCCGAACCCACGGCACGAGCGCGGGAACTGCTTTGATGAGCTCCTCAAAGACCGGCGCGAGGAGGAACAGGAAGATGAGAAACCACACCGGCGTCTGCAGTCCAAGGCCCGGCTCGATCCCGGCCAACTCACCGACGCCCTTCCCGATCGGCCCTTTCACCGCAAGGTTCACGATCGCAGAGAGCGGCAGGCCGAGGGGGACCAGGCGGATGAAACGCATGCTGCGCCCCGAGTAGAGCCAGAGCATCCCGCACCAGAGGGCAGTGGAGAAGCCGACAGTGATCACTGCCATCGGTATGATCGGATGCACGTCAGCGCTCCGTGGTGCTCGGCCGAGGCGGCAGGAGCGGGGTGACCGTGGCAAGGAACGCGGCTTCATCGGCCGGGGTGAGACCGTAGCGACGCGTGCCTGCGGTCACCAGCAGGATGTCTCGTGACATGCGGGTGGCGCACATTCTCACCGTTCCCACATCGGCGTACATCACGCCACCAACCGCGAGTCCGGGCATCCGCATGCTCGACCAGAGCGTGGGTGTGAGCGTGGTACGCCTGATGTCGGTGATTGCAGCGTACGGGATCCGGTACCGGTAGAGCGGTCCGCACGAGAGCAGTATCTCGTCGTTGGTGAGCTCATACCGCATCGCGGGAAGCGATGCCAGCGTGACCAGCAAGAACGCGATCAGCGGCACCATGATCGCAAGGCCGATCCACAGGGCCGCACGCTCCTCGGGAGGCACCACATCGGGCATTACGAGCGGCAATGCCGAGACGACGACGATCGCTGTGAGGCCAACCAGCCACACCCAGCCGTACGAGCGAGCGGGCCTGAACGATGCGAGCACGGGCGAACCCACCGGCCTCACCACCTTCCTGACGCTACCGACACACCAGCGGCCACGGCTCCGAGCGCCGCAGCCGGGAATCCCACTCCAAGCAACACCGCGCCCACGAACATCCCGGCGCCCGCAACAAGCGCCACCGAACGCTGCCTGTGCCCACCCGATGCCCGCCGCGCGGTCTCGCCCGCGAGCAGTCCCACGGCAAGCGTGAGCAGCCACGAGTAGAAGCCGAGCAGGCCGAGCACAAGGCCGCCGAGAGCGCCCACGCCCATCGCTGAGATCGCCGCGAGCGCGAGCTGCCTCGGCTTCACCACGCGGCGCGCCGAGGGCAACTGGCGCGCGCAGTCAGGGCACTTGTAGCCCACGGGCGTGGGCACGAAGTCCTTAGGGCAGATGGGTTTGTCACACTCGACGCAGCGTACGTTGGTCTCAACGCCGCGGTGGTACGCGCATTCGGGCATCCGGCTCTCCGTTGTACGTCAGTCGTCGTGAGGCTCTGCGGGTGAAGGCGGTGTCGGGACCGTGGGTGCGGGCGGCTCGGCTGCCGGAGGTGCAGCGGCCTCTGGGGCTGCGCCGGCCTGCCGCTCCTCGATCTTGTCAGCCGCACCGCGCAGCTTGTCGCCCATCACCTTGAAGGCACCCGCGAGCTTGGGCCCGACCTCCTCGCTCAGCTTCTCACCGGCGGCCTTGAACGCCTCACCGGTCTTGTCGGCGGCCTCCTTGAACGACTGCCCCACCTCCGAGTCGGCGGCACCCTTGACGCTTGAGCCCACGTCTTTCACGAAGCCGTCGAGCCTGTCCGAGACCTCGTCCAGCCGCCGCTTGTTCTCCGGGTCGTTCACCGCCGCCTTCAGCCACCGCCCGAGCGCGTCGCCGAGAGCGTCGAGTTCGGCTACGACTTCGCGCCACGCCTCGCCCGAATCAGTCGCGCTCTCCGGTGCGCCCACAGGCTCCGCATCGGCTGCTGCGTATCCAGTGTCCTGCTCGTCGCTCATCGTGCCACGCTCCTTCGAGGTGCCGCCCCCGCGGCGCCTATCGCTTGGAACCTCCGAGGATGGTACCCAAAATCCCGCGTGCTATCTGCCGCCCCACCTGACTCCCGATGGCGCGCGTAGCGCTCTTGGTGAACGCCTCAAGCGGCGTGTCCTTGCGCGAAGACGACGTGCGCGTCTTCTTGAACGGCCCCGCCTCCGGCTTGGGCACCTTCACCTCAAGCTTGGCGGCCTCCGCAGCAGCGGCCGCCTGCTCCTCGGCCACCAGCGCCGCCTCCGCGCGCGCCTTCAGCACCTCGTGTGCGCTCTCGCGGTCGACGGCGGCCTCGTAGTGCCCGGCCACCAGCGAACCCGCGATTGCCGCCTGGCGTTCCGCGGGCGCGATGGCGCCGATCCGACCGTGCGGCGACACCATCATCGTGCGCTGCACCGGCATGGGCGACCCGTCGGTCTGCAGGACCGACACAAGCGCCTCGCCCACCTTGAGCTCGGTGACCGCCGTCTCAACATCAACATCGGGGTTGGTGCGGAAGGTCTCGGCCATCGCTTTCACAGCCTTCTGCTCGCGCGGCGTGTACGCGCGAAGTGCGTGCTGCACCTTGTTGCCGCACTGGCCGAGCACCGTGTCGGGGATGTCCACGGGGTTCTGTGTGACAAAGTACACGCCAACGCCCTTGGAGCTCTTCCCGCGAGTCTGCCCGCCGCCTGCCAGAA
>CAZOSR010000010.1:11747-19893 GCA_964582445.1 uncultured Coriobacteriaceae bacterium
CTTGGAGCGGATGAGACGCACCACCTGCTCGATCTTGGTGAGAAGCGCATCGGGGGCGTCGTCGAAGAGCAGGTGGGCCTCATCGAAGAAGAACACCAGCTTGGGCTTGGGGAGGTCGCCGGCCTCAGGCAGCTGCTCAAAGAGTTCGGAGAGCAGCCACAGCAGCATGGTGGAGTACAGACGCGGCGAACTCATGAGGCGGTCGGCTGCGAGGATGTTCACCATACCCTTGCCGTTGGCGTCGGTCTGGATGAAGTCGAAGAGGTCGAGCGCCGGCTCGCCGAAGAAGCGGTCGCCGCCCTGCTCCTCGAGCGTGAGCAGCGCGCGCTGGATGGCGCCCACGCTCGCAGGCGAGATGTTGCCGTACGTGGTGCCGATCTCGCGCGCGTTGTCGGCAACGTACTTCAGCATCGCCCGCAGGTCCTTGATGTCGAGCAGCAGCAGCCCGTTCTCATCGGCCACGCGGAACGTGATGGTGAGCACTGCCTCCTGGATCTCGTTGAGGTTGAGCATCCTCCCGAGGAGCAGCGGTCCCACCTCGGACACCGTGGTACGCACGGGGTGCCCCTGCTCGCCGAAGACGTCCCAGAACGTCACCGGGGAGCCGTAGAAGCCCCAGGTGTCGGTGAGCCCGAGCAGCTCGAGGCGCTCGGTGACCTTCTTGTGGTCGCCGCCCGCCTGCGAGATGCCCGAGAGGTCGCCCTTCATGTCGGCGGCGAACACCGGCACGCCGATAGACGAGAACGACTCGGCGAGCACCTGAAGGGTCACCGTCTTGCCGGTGCCGGTGGCGCCAGCCACCAGTCCGTGGCGGTTGGCCATCGCGGGAAGCAGGCGCACCTCCTCGCTGGCGGTGTTCTTGCCGAGAAGCAGTCCGGGGAGTGCGTCGGACATGGAGGGCCCCTTTCCGTGGCATATGCGTCCTCTAGCAGTATCCCCCACGGCACCGACACGCGCACGCGTTGCCGAGGCAGGAACCCGCGCCCGCGCCGCAGAAGCCCACATCTGGCACACTGGAACGTGACCGGCGCCGAGTGGGTGCCGGTGACCACCGAGGGGAGCTTGCGGTGCTGCGATTCATCGTGTTCGGGTGCGGTGCGGCCCTCATGGGGCTCGAGATGGTGGCGGCCCGCGTGCTCGCCCCCTACCTGGGCAACTCCATCTACGTGTGGGGCGCCGTGATCTCCGTTGTGATGATCGCGCTCTCGATCGGCTACGCGCTTGGCGGGCAGCTCGCCGACCGCTTCGGCGCCGCACGCTCGCTCCCACCCGTGATCGCCGCCTCCGGGCTCGCCACCGCAGCCGGCCCGCTGGTGTCGCAGTGGGTGCTCCCGCCTGCCGCCGAGCTAGGCCCGCGCCTCGGCTCGCTCGCCGCCGCAACCGCCATCTACTTCGTACCGGCGCTCCTGCTCGCGATGGTCTCACCTCTCGGCGTGCGTCTTGCCGCGCGTGAGGGTATGGCGCACCTGGGCCGCTCCACAGGGAACCTCTACGCCGTCTCCACCGCAGGCAGCATCGCGGGCACGATCGCCACGTCGTTCTGGCTGATCCCTATGCTCTCGCTCGAACCGCTCGTAGTGTGGACCGGCCTGGCGCTCATCGGCATCGCGCTGCTGGCGCTCACGCTCACGCCCGAGCAACCTGCCGAGGGCGCGGCCGAAAGGCACGCGCGTCTCGCGCGGTTCGTGGCTCCGGCTACAGTCGCGCTGTGCGTGGCCGCCACTGCACTCGGCGGATTCGTTCTGTGGCGTGTGGCCCCGGCACCCGCCGTGAACGAGCAGGGCGAGACCGTGCTCTTCCGGCAGGACACGCAGTATCACCGCATCACGGTGACCGAGGGCGACGGCGCCCGCCACTTGCGGTTCGACCGCTCACACCAGAGCGCGATCTCGCTCGACGATCCCTTCGTGAGCCGCATCCGCTACCCCGACTACATGCACCTGGCGCTCGCCCTCAACCCTGATGCCGAGCGTGTGCTCGTGCTCGGGCTGGGTGGGGGCGCGATCACCAAGCGCTTCTGGCGTGACTACCCGGGCGTGACGGTCGACTCGGTGGAGATCGACCCGGTGGTGGTGGACGTCGCACGCAAGTACTTCTGGCTGCCGGAAGACGAGCGCAGTCGGGTGTTCGTGGGCGACGCACGGCGATACGTGCAGACAACGGAGGAGACCTACGACATCGTCATCGTAGACGCCTACTACTCCGACTCGCTTCCGTTCCACCTCACCACCGAGGAGTTCCTGAGCGAAGTGAAAGCGATCATGGCTCCAGACGGAGTGCTCGCCTACAACGTCATCTCAGCGCCGGAGGGCGATGCAAGCGAACTCTTCCGCAGCATGTACCGCACCGCCGAGACCGTATGGAGCCAGATTCGCGTGTTCCCCATCGGCCTGGGCGCCGACGGCAACACGCTCGCCAAGCGCAACATCATCGTGCTTGCCACCGATGTGCCGGTCGACGATCCGAGCATGGTCAGTGCCATCGTCTCAGGGGTGGGTGGCATGGTGAGCATCGAGGGGTACGCCGAGATGGCGAGGGATCTGTACACCAGCCCGGTTGCCGTGGCCGATGTGCCGCTGCTCACCGACTCGCACGCGCCTACCGACGAGCTCATCCAGGTGCAGTGAACGGCACGCGTTCGCATTTCGCTGCCAGAATGAGAAGGACGTAGGTCAGCTCAGCGACGGCCCCGACCTCGGCAGCTGCACCGTGAATTCGCACCCTCCGCCGGGCTCGCTCTTCAAAGTGAGCGTGCCACCCAGCGCTTCAGCGAGCCGCTGGGAGATCGCAAGGCCGAGACCCGTGCCCCCGACGTGCGTGCCCGCTTCCGTGCGCACCTGGTAGAACTCCTCGAAGACACGCTCCGCATCTTCGGCGGCGATTCCGGGCCCGCTGTCGGCGACGGTGATCTCCGCCGTCGACCCCAGACACCGTGTCCGCACCTCGATCCACCCCTCGGCGGTGAACTTCACCGCATTGCCGAGAAGGTTCACCAGTATCTGCTCGAGGCGGATGGGGTCGGTCATCACCTGGCAGGGAACGTCGGCTATCTCAAGCCGCATCTCGAGACCCTTGCCTTCACCCACGGCATGGAACGCCATGAACGCATGCTCCGCAACATCGCGGAGATCCACGAGCGAGAGATCGGGTTCCAGATGCCCACGATCCATGCGCGCGATGTCGAGCACGTCGTTGATCAGGGTCAGCAGGTAGGACCCCGAGGAGCGGACCATCTCCAGCTGCCGGCGCTGCTCGGGGGTGAGCGGGCCCGCCATCTCGCGCAGCATGATGTCCGAGAAACCGATGACCGAGTTGAGCGGCGTTCGGAGTTCGTGGGTCATCGCCGCAAGGAAGTCCGCCTTGGCGCGCGATGCTTCCGCTACTGCGCGACTTGCGGCCTCCAGCTCCGCGTTGGCCCGTACCATGTCCTCGTTAAGCGAGATGAGCTCCTCGTTCATCGCGGTGAGCTCTTCGTTAGCAGCCGTGACCTCCTCGTTCATCGAGGTGAGTTCTTCATTAGCGTCAGCGAGTTCAGCCGTCCGGGCGATGACACGTGCCTCGAGTTCGTCGCGTGCCTGCTCCAGATCGGCCTCCACCGCCTCGCGCCGGGCGATGTCCTCCTCGAGCGCGGCGAGCATCCCGTTCAGGGCGGTGGCCACGAGCACGATCTCCTTGTCGCCCTCGACCGCTGCGCGAACGGTGAGATCGCCGGTCGCCGCCTCCGAGGCCACATCGGCCAACCGCTCGAGTGGCTTGGCGATCACCACGCCGCCGCCGAGGGAGATGAGCGTCGCGACTCCCAGCATCCCTAGCATCGCAAGGAGCAGCGTGAACCCGGTTCTCCTCAGGGCTTCCTGTGAGGCGGCCTCCGAGAGTCCGATGTGCGCGTAACCCGCTTGGCCCGCCACGATGGGTACGGCCACGTCGAGCACTCGCCCCTCTTCGGTGGCAAGTCGCTGGAGCGAGTACTCCTCGTCGCCAGTGGGGTTGCGCAGGGCGAGCAGATCGGCAGGGACAGCACGCTCGAAGGTGGAGACCGTCGCCCTACCGTCGCGGTCGACGATGAAGATGTACACCAGTTGCGGCTGTGACTGCATGGTCAGCCGCATATGATCAAGCAACTGAAGCCGATCATCGAGGAGCACGCGATCGGTGGAGGTGGCGGCAAATGCGCGGGCGATCGATATCCCCTCTGTGGCTGTAGCCTCGTTGAGAGCGTCTTGCATGATCGTCTGGATCGCGGCAACCCCCAGAAGCGCCAACACCAGCACAGCAGCCACCACCACCAGCGTGATCTGGCGGCGAAGCGACATCGGGGCGCGTGGCTCCTTATCCGTCGGTCGAGACGTTCGCATCGATCCATTCCTGCATCCTGCGCACGGAGTCGTACGCGCTATCATCGATCACCTCGAAGCGATCGATCTTGATGGCCATGAGGGTCGCCCTTCCCGCTGGATCGGCATGCATCTCAAGCAGGATCGACTGGAGCTCGTGCTTGAGATCGGGGTCCATATCGGGGTTGACCACGATCGGCGGGATTCCGTACGGCTCTGACCTAGCGAGAACGCGGGTCCCCTCGATGGCGGGGTCACCAGTTGCGTCCATGTAGTCGTAGATCAGGCTGTCTATCGCGGCAGCGTCCACCAGCCCGTCGGACACCGCGTGGATCGACCGGTCGTGACTGTACGTGTAGATCCACTCGTCGAAGAAGGTGTCGGGGGTCTCCCCCATCTGGCCCAGCTGGTACGTGGGAACAAGCGTGCCAGTGTTGGAGATCGGGTCCGTGAAGGCGAACTTGGCCCCCCGCAGATCGGCAATGCTCTTGGCGGTGCTATCGGCAGCCACGATGGTGTACGAGTAGTACACAGGCTCCCCGTAGACGACCGGTGCAGCCAGGATCTCCATGCCGAAGTCATCGTGTCCCTCGACATAGGCGCCGGTACACACGAACGCCATGTCGAGCTGGCCTTGCTCCAGGAGGTCGTTGACCTCCTGGTAGGTCTCGCGCTGGATGAGCTCGACCGGCCTGCCGACCCGCCCGCCTATGTACTCGAGAATATCCTGGTAGTACTCGAAGGTGCTCTTGGGCGAGGTCATGGCCGACACCGCGATGCGTAGCGGCTCCTCGCTCCGCGTGATCTGATCGGGCGTTCCTACAGGTTGCGCGAGAGAGACCTCCCGGACGCCCTGCCGCTCGTAGAGAGCCGCAAACACCACGGCGGCGGCGGCGGTCACCACTGTCAGTACCACGATAACGAGGACCACGCGCCGATTCACGGCATCCTCCCTATCCAGGCGGACGATACCCTCATACGTACCCTATCGGCACGATCTGGCCGATGGACGACAGGCAATCCGTACGCGATGCCGCACTACGCCGCACATCTAGGGCTTGCGCGCTGTGAGCGTGAAGGCGAGCGGAAGCTCCGGCTGCCCCTCGGGCAGACCGTAAAGGCCCGGCTCGCGCTCCACCATCCCCGGCGTGAACTGCCACGCGATGAGCGGGAACTCCCGCAGATCCTCGATCACCAGGCCGGCGCGCACGAGCGAGCCGATGATCTCCTCGAAGGTGTGCTGCCAGGAGTGTGAGATGCCCACGACCTCCTCGCCTGGCACCGCGTAGCTGCCGCGCTCCTCCCACTCGAGCGCGTCGCTCTGGAAGTACGAGTACTTCAGGCGAAGCGTGGGGCCCTCGGCCTCATCGTCAAAGACCCACAGCGTAGGATGCATATCCGCGATTTTGAACACTCCGCCGGGGGCGAGGCGGCTTGCGATGGTGCGTGCCCACGGATCGAGGTCGGGCAGCCACGAGATCACACCCCACGACGTGAAGATGAGGTCGAATGCGTTCTCAGGGAGCGCAGCCGGCGGCTCCAGGACGTTACCCTCGATGAAGGTGGCCGACACGCCCATGCGCTCTGACAGCCCACGCGCCGCCTCGATCGCCGCCGAGGAGAAGTCGAAGCCGGTAGCCTCGGCCCCGAGACGTGCGAGACGGACCGTGTCCATGCCGAAGTGGCACTGCAGGTGCAGCGCACGCTGACCGCTGAGGTCACTGCCGACGAGACCCGCGACGATCGAGTCGAACGGGCGTGCATCGGGATCGGCTACGAAGCCCTCAACATCGTAGAAGTCCGAGGGGACGTTGAGCTCGGTCCACCGCTGCCAGATGGCGTGGTTGGCGGCGATGCGGGAGGCGATGTCCATGCGGGGGCCTTTCGGGGAGAGAGCGGGTGTGCAGTGCAGCTGCGATCTCTGAAGAAGCTACCAGATGCGACGGCGCTGAAGCTCCGCAATCAACTCGATGTCCGCAGGAGCGATCTCGAGCGTGTGCAGATCGGCTCTTGAAACCCAACTGACAAGATCATGGACAGTCAGCGTGTAGTCCGAAAGCCGTGTGACGGACAGAGCTAGCATTTCGAAGCTTCCGTGACCGTAGACGTGGGTTGTACGGGCGAGGACGCTGCCAGCCTCCGACACCATGGACAGCTCCTCAAGCAGTTCTCGCTCAAGACACTGCTGAAGGGTCTCCCCTGGCTCCAGCTTCCCTCCAGGGAGTTCCCAGAGACCCGGAAGCTTCTCTGCGGGTCCCCTGCGGGCCATTAGGAGCAAGTCGTCCTCGATGATGACTGCGGCCGTAACCTGCCTCAAAGTCCCTCCAACTGTCTGCCTTCGTATATCCTATCCATTGGAGAGGATCTCAGGTGGATACTCGCTACACTCTGCCCTCATGGCACCGCGAAGCGCTCGACTGGTTCGAGATCAACGCCGGTCGCGAATTCCCAGAGCGCCCATTCGACGTAGGCCTATCCATCAAGGTCACATCTCTACAGAAGGGTATCTGGAAGCCGAAGGGCACCCCGTACGCAGTGAGCGTGGTACAGACCCACGCTGGCCTTTACGACGACCAGGACCCCATTCACAGCGATGAAGGCACCTGGACCTACTTCTACCACCAGCAGGGCAAGACACTGGAAGACCTGCAGAATCCGGAACGCCATTTCGCCAACGTAGCGCTGATGAAGTGTGCAGTCGATGGCATACCTGTGGGCGTTATCATCCCGGCCGACTCCGGCCGTGGCTATCAGGTACTCGGCCTCGCTTTTGTCGAGAAGAGCCACACGCTTGGCTATTTCAAGCTTGTTGGCCCCGTTTCAGTGGGGGCGATGGCGCACGACTTCGTAGCTGAGCGTGGGGAATCCATTACTGCCGCTCTTGTCGGTCTCCCAACTCAGGAATTCGACCCACATGCAGTGCAGGATGATCGCCTGAAGGTCATCGCTGCGGTCCACAGGAGGCAAGGTGGCCCACGATTCCGCCGAGCACTCCTGCACGCCTATGGAAGCAGATGCGCGATGACACAGTACGATGCAGAGGCTGCACTCGAGGCGGCGCACATAATTCCGTACCGTGGTCCGCAAACGAACCATCCGGCAAATGGCCTGCTTCTCCGCGCCGATATGCACGACCTGTTCGATCTCGGTCTGATCTCAGTTGACCCCGGATCGATGCGGATCAGACTCTCCACCGAGCTCGCAGGCACGAAGTACGAACCGTACGAGGACGCGCCGCTGTGGCTTCCGAAGGACCAGGCCGCTCGACCGTCTGAGGAAGCCCTGGCGCTGCACATGGCGCAGTCAGCAGTGGCGTAGACATCCTGTGCAGGAGTTGACGGCCACTATTGGTTGGATGGCTTGCGGTTACGATGCAGGCGCCTGACCTTTCGCCTGACACGCATTCGACGGCTTCCGCGGCGTCGCTTTCGCCGCTCTCTGCACTCGCTTGAGCTGCTTATCGACCGGGGCTCCTTGTGCTTCGGCCCGAATCACGCAGTCAACCAGGATCTGACCGAGCTCATCGAGTGCGACACGATGCCCAGAATCCGTCTTGATTTCCGCACGCAGTCGAGTCAGAACGGATTCGCTGAGCAGTAGCTTCGCGATGTTGGAGCCTGACAGTGCCTTCTTGCGCTGGTAGTACGCCTCCAGTTCGTCCTTGCGCTGAGCTTCAGGGGTCAACAGATAGAGCAGCTCGGCCCTTTCCTTCGGCTTCATGGTGTCATCAAGGAGGCTTACCTCGAAAACGAGCTCATGCGTCACCGGCTTGCTGAAGAGCACCCGGTAGAGCCGCCACTCGGCACCGTTTG
>CAZOSR010000011.1:0-540 GCA_964582445.1 uncultured Coriobacteriaceae bacterium
TGGCCAAGAGCTGGGAAGAGATCAATGCCCGGATAGCATCCGGGGACGCGGTGGTCCTTACCGCCGAGGAGTTCGGCGCACTTGCCGCTGACGAAGGCATCAAGACGGCGGCCAAGCGTGTAGATGTCGTCACGACCGGGACGTTCGGGCCGATGTGCTCATCGGGCGTGGTTCTCAACTTCGGGCACTCGGATCCGCCAATCCGCATGACGGAGATAGCGCTGAACGATGTGCCCGCCTACGGCGGTCTTGCCGCTGTCGATACGTTCCTCGGGGTCACCGAGACGAGCACCGTCCGTGGTATCGAGTACGGTGGCGCGCATGTGATCGAGGATCTGCTCCGGGGACGCGCCATACGGCTGAAGGCGTCGAGCCCCGGCACCGACTGCTACCCGCGCACCGAGATCGACACGTGGGTGACGCTCGACGACCTCAATCAGGCGTACTTCTTCAACCCGCGGAACGCGTACCAGAACTACGCGGTAGCCGTGAACACCACCGACCGGGTGCTGCATACGTACCTCGGCACGCTGCTGCCGC
>CAZOSR010000011.1:550-19162 GCA_964582445.1 uncultured Coriobacteriaceae bacterium
TCACGGCGGCGCAGCGCAAATGGGTGATCGAGGGCGAGGGCTCCTGGCGCAAGAAGGTGTGGTACGGCACCCGGCGCTTCTTCGACTGGCTCGAGAGCCGCGCTTACCGCATGCACGTGCGCGTGCTGCTCTCGAAGTACCGCGCGTACACGCCGTGTGCAGCCTGCGGCGGGGCGCGACTGAAGCTGTCGTCGCTGCTGCCGCGCCTCGGCAATGCCACGTACTGCTCGGCTGGCGCACTGTCGCCGCTGCTGAACGATCCTACCTATCGCACGATCGGCATCGGGTCGCGGATCTTCGTGGCAGGTGCTCCGGGCTACGTGGCCTGGGAGGGCACGCAGCACAACCCGCACACCGATCGCGACGAACACGGCGTGCCGGTGCGCCCCGCAGGCACGCTAGCGGTGATCGCTGACCTTAAGGCCGCAAGCCCAGAGTACTTCTCAGCGGCGAGCTTCACCGGGTACGGCGTATCGAGCTTCGTCGGCATCGGTGTGCCGATCCCGGTGCTCGATGAAGAGATCGCGTCGACCCTGGCGCTCACTGACGCTGACCTCACGGCCACCATCTACGACTACGGTGTGCAGCGCCGTTCGCGTCCGTCGTTCGGCACCGTGAGCTACGCCGAGTTGCGGAGCGGGTGCATCGAGGTGGAAGGCAAGCGGGTCCCCACTGGCCCCGTGTCGTCACTCCCCAAGGCGCGCGCCATCGCCGCCGAGCTGAAGCGCTGGGTGGCCGAGGAGCGTTTCGCGCTTGCGCCACCGGTCCAGCAACTGCCGCAGCCGGGCGCTCCGGGCACCAAACCGCTCGAGATCAGGACGGGGGAGGCGATCTAGATGGCGCGCAAACGGCTCGATCTCACGTTCCCGCCCCGGCAGTCCCTCAAGCCGGTCATCTACCACCTCGTGAAGGACTATGACCTGGTGCCCAACATCCTGCGCGCGCAGATCCACCCCGCGCAGGAGGGGCGTATGGTGCTCGAGGTGACGGGAAGCAAGGAGGCGTTCCAGGCAGGCGTGGCGTTCCTGGAGGGCCAGGGCCTCACCGTCAACGAGGCTGCGAGCGACATCGTGCTCGATGATGCGCGCTGCGTCGACTGCGGGCTGTGTACCGCCGTGTGCAAGCCCGATGCGCTGACGCTTGACCCCGCCACGCAGAAGCTGACGTTCGACAAGGACAAGTGCGTGTACTGCGAGGCCTGCGTGATCGCCTGTCCGCGCCGGGCTATCACGCTGACGTTCTAGGCGGAAGGGGCGACTGATGCCGCAGATGGCGTTCGTTCAGGGAATGGCGGTAGCCGCGTTCGTCGCGATACTGCTCGTCGTGCTTGCCATGCCGGTTGGTGCACGGGCGGGCGCACGTGCGGGGATCATCGTGCTCCGGCTCAGTCTCGCCGGGGTGGTCGTTGCCTTCGCGGCGCTCGTCGGGTGGGGTGCGGCCACGGGTGACCTTGCCAGATTCAACGCTCGCATGGGTGCGGGCGCGTGGCTACAGATGGGTGCGTTCTTCGGAATCATCTACGTGACCGGCTACCGGTTCGTTGCGTCGTATCTCGCCGACAAGGGCGTTGAGCGACAGGGTTCGGAGGAGAAGACGGCTGCAGGAGGAGCGGATGCCTGATATCCAGATGAGGCTGGGCCGTGACGTGCTCGTGCTCGATGGGGCGATGGGCACGATGCTACACAAGCACGACCTGCCCGAGGGGCAGTCGCTTGTGCAACTCAACGTCACGGCACCGGACATCGTCGAAGAGGTCCACCGGCTGTATACGCTGGCCGGTGCAGACTGCGCTACCACCAACTCCTTCGGTGGAACGCGCCTCAAGCTTGCTGCGTACGGGCTTGAGGACCAGGTGGCGGAGCTGAATCGCGCTGCGGTCCGTGTTGCGCGCGCAGGTGGTGCCAAGCACATCCTCGGAGAACTGGGCCCCACCGGGCACGTGCTCCAGCCTCTCGGCGCAGCTGGGTTCGACATGCTCTTCGATGCATTTGCCGAGCAGGCTGCCGCGCTTGCGGCGGAGCGCCCGGATGCGATCAACATCGCGACCATGACCGATATCGCGGAAGCGCGATGCGCGGTGCTGGCCGCGCGTTCGGTCACCGACCTGCCCGTGTTCGTCACGTGCACATTCGGGCTCAATGGGCGCATGGATCTCTCGGGTACCGGCCCGGAGACTGCAGCCGTCATCCTAGAGGCGGCGGGTGCGAGCGCGGTTGGGCTGAACTGCGGGCTCGGTCCGGAGCAGATGCTGCCGCTTGTGGAGAAGATGGCCCGTGCGACGACTCTGCCCATCATCGTGCGCCCGAACGCCGGTCTGCCAAGGCTTGTGGATGGTGCGACGGTCTTCCCGGGTACCGCCGAGGAGATGGGTGCGTACGCTGCCCGGTTCGTCGATGCGGGGGCGAGCCTGATCGGTTCATGCTGCGGTTCTACGCCGGCTTTCACGGGTGCGATCGCCGGCTACATAGCCGGCCGCTCCCCGGTGGAGCGCCCCAAGCCCCCCGCCGGTGTCCGGGTTGCAGGTCCGCGCGGAGTGGTTGGCATCGGGAGCGGCTCGTTCGTGCGCGTGGGTGAGCGCATCAACCCCACCGGCAAGAAGCGTCTGGCGGAGAGCCTTCGTGCGGGTCGTCTCGACGTGGTGCGCGACTACGCCATCGAGCAGGCTGACGCAGGTGCCGATCTTCTCGATGTCAACGTCGGCGCGGCGGGTGTCGACCAGCGTGAGATGCTGCCCAGGGCCGTGCTTGCGCTCTCCGGACTGGTCGATCAGCCGCTCGTGCTCGACACGACCGATCCTCTTGCGCTTGAGGCGGCGCTCCGTGTCTACCCCGGTCGCGCGCTCGTCAACAGCGTGAGTGGCGAGGCGGCCTCTCTCGACGCGGTGCTGCCGCTCGTTGCCCGCTACGGTGCCGCGACCGTCGTGCTCGCACTTGACGATAGCGGCATACCGCACGAGGCGGAGGCGCGTGTGGCGGTCGTGGAGCGCATCCGGGAGGCCGCGCATGTGGCTGGCCTCACTGATCATGACCTCGTTGCTGACACGCTCGTGCTTGCGGCCGCGACCCAGGACGATGGTGCCCGGGCTACGCTCGATGCGATCGGCCGGGTTGCGAGCGATCTGGGTCTGGCGACCATCGCGGGTGTGAGCAACGTGAGCCACGGCCTGCCCGGCCGCCCTGAGCTCAACGCGCGTTTTGTGGAGTTGGCGCTCGAGGCGGGGCTCGCTGCAGGGATCGTCAACCCTTCCGAGGTCGTGACGCTCGACCCCGCCACCGCGGAGGCTGCGACCCACGTGCTGCTCGGCGAGGACTCTCGTGCCGAACAGTGGATCGCACACGTTGCCGCGCGGGGTGCTGAAGATGGTCCGGTGTCACTTCAGACGGCCGTCGGCACGCCAGTCGACCGTCTTGGACTAGCGATCGAGCGCGGCGATGCCGATTCGGCTCCCGGGCTTGTGGACAGACTCATCGACGAGGGCGCTGCCCCGCAGTCGGTCATCGCGGATGTACTCACGCCGGCGATCCAGCGTCTCGGTGATGCGTATGGTCGCGGTGAGGTCTTCCTGCCTCAGCTGATAGCGGCTGCGGATGCCATGAAGGCTGCCGTGGAGCGCGCCAAGTCGCATCTTCCCGAGGGGAGCGCCGCCCATGAGGGCAGGGTCGTCTTTGGCACCGTCAAGGGTGACATCCACTCCATCGGCAAGGATATCTGCGTGAGCATGCTCGAGAGTCAGGGCTTCCTGGTCGAGGACCTCGGTGTCGACGTGCCCGTCGACCGCTTCGTCGAGGCGGCCGATGGTGCCGATGCCGTCTGCCTCTCGGCACTCATGACGACCACGCTCACCAACATGGAGCGTGCCGTCGCAGCGATACGGGAGTCGTCTGATGCAGCCGTCTTCATCGGTGGAGCCGTCGTCACGCGCGATTTCGCCGACGCGCTCGCCGCAGGGTATTCTGAAGATGCGCCGGGCTGCGTGAATGCGGTCCGCAGCGCGCTCGCGGTACGCAAGGAGAGCGCATGATCATCACCAAGCCGCGCGACTGGCCGCGCATCATTCAGAACCTCGAAGACATCGGGGCGCGAAGCGTCTTCCTCATGGGCTGCGGGCAGTGCGCGACCGTTGCGCATACTGGTGGAGAGAAAGAGGTCCTCGAGACGGCCGAGCGCCTCACGTCGGAGGGATATCAGGTCACCGGCTGGACCGTGGGCGAAGTCACGTGTCATCTCAACGGCACCAGGCTTGATGCTCGCAAGCACCGGGACGAGATCGAGCGTGCGGATGCGGTCCTCGTGCTCGCGTGTGGGGCGGGTGTGCAGACAACCGCCGATGCCATCGCCAAACCCGTGTTTCCGGGACTCGAATCGCTCTTCCTCGGCACCGTCGTTCGCAACGGCGTGTTCGAGGAGCGCTGTCAGACATGCGGCGACTGCGTGCTCGACAAGACCGCCGGTATCTGTCCGGTCACCACCTGCCCCAAGGGGCTGCTGAACGGTCCGTGCGGAGGCATGTGGGATGGCATGTGCGAGGTGCTCACCGACCGCGAGTGCACGCACGTCCGCATCCAGCGCAGGCTGGCCGAGCAAGGCCGTTCCCGTGGAGGGACGCTCACTCCGAAGGACTTCTCAACAGCGCTCAAGCCAGGCGGCGTCAACATCCGCGATCGCGTCACCGGGCGGTCCTCGCACGGGAAGGATGCGCGATGAGCCGGCTCAGGGAGCTCTTCGACGCCGGCGAGTTCGTTGTGACCGGTGAGGTGGCGCCGCCGCGAGGTACCGATCTCACCGCGATGCACGCATCGGTGGACCTGCTTGCGCCGCACTGCCATGCCCTGAACGTCACCGACAACCAGGGAGCGACACTGCACCTCTCGAGTCTTGCCGCATCGCGTGCGATCCTCGACCGAGGCGTGGAGCCGATCTTCCAGCAGACGTGTCGTGATCGGAACCGTCTTGCACTGCAGTCGGACCTGCTTGCTGCGTGGTCGCTCGGATTGGAGAACGTGCTTGTCGTGACCGGAGACGATCCGCGTGCCGGGGACCATCCTCACGCCAAGGGCGTCTTCGATCTCGATTCCACCCAGCTCGCATCCATCGCGCGAGGCATGAACGAGGGTCGCGACATGATGGGGCGCGAACTCAAGGGCGCCACGGACTTCTACGTCGGTGCCGCGATGTTCCCCGAGGCCGAGCCCTGGGATGTGCAGCTGGCCCGCATCGAGCAGAAGATCGAGGCTGGCGTACGGTTCTTCCAGACGCAAGCCATATTCGACATGGAGAAGCTCCATCGCGCCGTGGAGGCCGTTCGGCCACTCGGTGCGAAGGTGATCGCGGGCGTGCTTGTCATCCGTAGTCCGCGCGTGGTGACGTTCGTGAACGAGCACCTTGCCGGGCTCATGGTGCCCGACCACATCGCGGAGAGGATCGCCACGGCTGAAGACCCCGCCGAGGAAGCGATCGCTCTTGCGAGCGAACAGGTACGGGACATCCGTGCAATCGCGGATGGGGTGCATGTCATGCCGCTCGGGCTCGACGCGGCGGTGGGCAGGATACTGACGGGATAGAGGTCTCTCCGTGCGGCGGATCGCTCTGTATAGCGACATCCACGCGAACATCGTCGCTCTCGAGGCGGTGATCGACGACATGGACGCGCGTGGGGTCACCGAGCGGTACTGCCTCGGTGACCTCGTAGGTTATGGGCCTCGCCCGACCGAGGTGATCGAGCGCGTTCGTGGCCTTGGCGACGCGATGATCCAGGGCAACTACGATCGGGCGATCTGCGAGCATCAGGTCACTCCCGGCACCGAATTCCAGACGCCGCGTGAGACGCTCGATGGGGCCGAGTCGTATGCGTATGCGGTGGCGGCAGTGACACCCGACGACGTAGCCTTCCTGCGTGGCTTCCCCGTCGAACACCGCATGAAGATCGATGGTGTTCGCATCATGCTGTGTCATGGCTCACCGCGACGCGTGAACGACCTGGTGGAGCCCGACACCGATCCCGCAGAGCTCGTCGCGTACATGGATGAGGCGAAGGCAGACGTGGTGTGCTGTGGACACACCCATGTGCCGTTCCACCGGGCGCTCGTGACAGCCGACCGCTTCCTGCACTGGGTCAACGCCGGTTCAGTAGGGCGTCCGCGCGACGGTGATCCGCGAGCCGCGTGGGTTGAGCTGGTGATCGGCGAGCATGAGGAAGTGCTTGAGGCGGCGTCGGCCGACACCGCGTGTCGCAGGGTGGGCACGACCGACACATGGCTTGCGACCGTCCATCACCGCGTAGCGTACGACGTGGAGGAGGTCTACCACGACATGCTGGCCGTGGGACTCCCGCCCACGTTGGCCACGGGTCTGAGAGCCGGTCTTGAGGAGCATGACTGGGAACAGGTGCTGAGCGAGCAGGCGCAACCATCGACCGGTACGTCGACCGTGCAGACCGATCCCGCCGCACTCGAGCTCGCACGTCAGACGCGCGGGCACGAAGAGGGGCTCTGCTCGTGCGCCATCAACGACAGGATCGCCTCGTATGAGGCGCTTGCGCGGCTCTTCCGAGGGGACATCTCGGAAGTCGCGGTTGCCATACACCACCTGCGCACGTCCATGCGTTCCTGTCGGATCTCCCGGACGGTGGACGAGGCTGCGGTTGTCGAGGCGTACGCCGACGCAGACAGGGCGATACGGACGCGGGACGGTCGCCTGGAAGCGGTACGTGAACGCCAGCGGTTGTACGGGGGCCTGTCGGGGTACGACCCGTTCGCGAACGTCCTCTCTCCAGACGAGTCCACCTACGTGAGCGAGGACCCACAGACGTGTCTGGTGGTGCTCTCGCTCACGTATCGCGAGAGTGCGTTCACCGTGCCTGCGATAGGCGGGGAGGTGCACGGCCCCGGCGACATAGCCACCGAGCTGTCGTTCATCAGTCACTGTCTCAGGATGGCTGCTGTTGGTGACGCAGACGCGGCCGTCCGCGCACGACGGTTCTTCGCCGAACATCTGGCGACGTGGGGCGTGCTCTTCGCGGTCGTTGTGAGCCGGGAGGCGAGGGAGCCCGTGATGCGCTATGCAGGTCTCGCCCTGGACAAGTTCCTCACGTGTGAGGCGGCAACGTTCCGTCATGCGATCCCGGATGCGTGCCGGCTGGGTCGGCAGCGCACCTGAGTCTACGCGCACACGTGCTATCATCCGCGAATACGATCTGCCGGTAGCGAAAGGTGGCTGCAATGAGCGAATCCGTCATTCCGAGCCTGGATGCATGGTTGGCGGAGGCCAAGCGCGAGGCGGCTGCGAAGGACGTCGGCATGTACCTCTGCCACAACGGCGTCGTGCGCTCATACTCCCGCGATGGGCGTCCGGTGACGGGCATGGACCTCGCCGTCGACCGTGAGCGGCTCGAGGAGCTCCTGACCACAGCCCGTCTGATGGAAGGCGTCTCGATCGTGCGTGTCTGGATAAACGAAGGGCATCTTGAGGTCGGCGACGACATCATGTACGTGTTGGTGGGCGGCGACATCAGGCCCAACGTCATCGAAGCGCTCACGGCATTCGTGGGCATGATCAAGTCGGAAGTGGTGACCGAGACGGAGTACCGTCCAGAGTCCTAGGCTCACACCGCGCGGCAACCCATTCACAGGAGGCAAGTCATGCGCATCGTCGTGCTCGGGGGCGGTCCTGGCGGTTACGGCGCAGCGTTCGAGGCGGCACGTCTCGGTGCGGACGTCACGCTCATAGAGCGCGCGAGACTGGGTGGAACCTGCCTGAACTGGGGGTGCATCCCCACCAAGACGATCCTGCGCTCGGCACACATCGTTGCCGACACACGTGATGCTGCGACATTCGGACTGCAGTCGGAGGTCGCCAGCGTCGACGTTGACGCACTCAGGCAGCGCAAAGAGGGGGTCGTCGACGAACTGGTCGCACAGGTGGAGTCGAGCGCGAAACGGCTCAAAGTGCGTCTCGTGCAGGCCGAGGGCCGTCTGAGCGGCCCGCGAAGCGTGAGCGTCGACCTGCCAGACGGCTCCAGCGAGACGATCGAAGGAGACGCGATCATCCTGGCGACGGGCTCCTCGGTGTTCCGCCTCCCGTCTATCGATCATGGGCTCGAGGGCGTCTGGACCAGCGATGACGCCGTCACACTCTCGGACATCCCCAAGGACATCGTCATCATCGGCGGCGGTGTCATCGGCCTGGAGTTCGCGTGCGCATATGCGGCGTTCGGGAGCGTTGTCACGGTCGTGGAGCTCATGGAGCAGGTGCTTCCGGGCAACGACAAGCGCGTGGTCCGCCAGACACAGTCCGCGCTCGAGGAGATGGGCGTGGTGTTCCATCTCGGCGATGCGGTTGAGAGTATCGAGCGGGCCGGTGGGCGGATGCGCTCCACGCTCCGCAGCGGGACGATGCTCGAGAGCGACATCGTCATGAGTGCGGTCGGCCGTGTCCCCAACTCGGCCGGATTCGGCTTCGAGGAGACGGGTATCGAATTCGACCGCCGGGCGGTCAAGGTCGACGAGCACTTCCGAACATCTGTCGAGGGTGTCTATGCGGTGGGTGACCTCATCGGCGGCATGATGCTTGCGCACGTGGCCGAGGAGGAAGGTGTCGTGGCGGCGAGGAACGCCGTGGCGGCCCATTCCGGCAACCCCGCAGACCTTGAGAGCGTACGCTACGACTGCATACCCGCGTGCGTGTACACGTTTCCCGAAGTCGCGGTGGTCGGCAGCAGCCGTGATGCTGCTAAACAGAGCGGTGTCGATGCGGTGCAGGCGATCGCCAAATTCGCGGCCAACGGCAAGGCGCTCGGCGAGGGGGAGAGTGACGGCTTCGTGCAGATGGTAGCCGAGAAGGGCACCGGGCGAATCGTGGGCTGTCAGGTGGTGGGTCCTCACGCCGTTGAGACGATCCACGAGGTGGCGGTCGCGATGAAGCACGACATCACGGTGCGCCAGCTTGCTGAGACCGTACACGCACATCCCACCGTCTCCGAGGTCATACGCATGGCGTGTGTCGACGCCGCCGAGAAGTGCGGCCGCTAGCGGTGCCGTACGAGCACGGTCCCGGATCCCGGCGGCTGCCAGCCTGGCTGCGCCGACCCATCGCGCACGGCGGAGAGTACGCTGTTGTTGAAGGCCTGCTCGACGAGCTGCACCTGTCCACGGTCTGCCAGGAGGCGAAGTGCCCTAATCGTGGCGAGTGCTTCGCCAGCGGCACCGCCACCTTCCTGATCGCGGGCGATGTCTGCACCCGCGGGTGCAGGTTCTGCGCTGTGGAATCGCGCAGACCGGGACCTCTTGATCCCGAGGAGCCGGAGCGTGTGGCCGAGGCGGTTGCGAGGATGGCACTCCGCCATGCCGTCATCACCATGGTCACACGTGACGATCTGTCGGACGGTGCTGCGGAGCATGTGGCCGCCACAATTCGTGCTATACGTGCGCGGACGCCAGAGGTGGCCATCGAAGTCCTGGTCAGCGACTTTGGTGGACAAGTGGCGGCGGTCGAGACCGTGGTGGATGCACGCCCCGACGTGTTCAACCACAACGTCGAGACGGTGCCCCGGCTCTACGAGACAGTCCGTCCCGGGGCCGACTACCGGCGCAGTCTGAGCGTTCTCGCTCACGCGAAGGAGTGCTCTTCGGAGATGCCCACCAAATCGGGACTCATGCTCGGTCTGGGCGAGACGCATGACGAGGTTGTTGCCGTGATGGGCGACCTCCGCGAGGCCGGCTGCGAGCTGCTCACCCTCGGCCAGTATCTTCGGCCCAGCGCGGAGCACCTGCCGGTGGCGGCGTTCATCGAGCCATCGGAGTTCGCCGAGCTCGCCCGCATCGGGCGGCGACTCGGCTTCTCGGGCGTTGCGAGCGCACCGTTCGTGAGGTCGAGCTACCACGCGGCCGAGCTGCTGGACTGACGCCCCCCCGGCTACGCGCGCTCGAACAGGACGCTGGCTCCTGCGCGGTTGCGGCCCGACTGCTTGGCCGCGTAGAGGGATTGATCTGCCGCGGTCAGAAGACTCTCGACGCTCCGCGCTGCGGAACCTGCGGGATCGTGGCTGATAACGCTTCCGATGCTCACGGTGAAGTCAAGGATCTCGCCGCTCTCCGTGGACAGCTGTATCGTCCGCACCGATTCGAGCAGCCGGGTGCAGAGATCGGCGCAGTCGGCCTCGCCGGTCTCGGGGGCTATGACGGCGAACTCATCACCTCCGTAGCGGACGACGAGGTCGGAGGCGCGTACTCCTGCCCTCATCGCGGCGGCGACCGCCTGCAGAGCCACGTCGCCCATCAGATGGCCGTGCCGGTCGTTGACCTGCTTGAAATGGTCGATGTCCACCAGCAGCACCGAGAGCGGGTGACCGTAGCGGGCCGACCATGCGGTCCACTGTGGTAGATGCGTGTAGAGCGCGCGACGGTTGTAGAGTGCGGTCAGGGGGTCGTGCGTGGCGTACGTGGAGAGGCGCGTGGTGTCAGTCCATGCACGGGTGAGGCTCGACGCCAGGACGGCGGCGAGGGAATCCTGGGGGAACCGGTGGGAGATCTCGTTCACGAGTCGTTGCACGTGGGCCTGGTAGACGGCGTGCCGCTTCCCGGCCTGCGCGGGTTCGGTGAGGTCGATGAGCTCGCCGAAGACAGGGTCGATCATGAAGAACTCGACCTGCGTGGCGAGTGCAAGCATCTGCTCAACACCCATCGAGCCGAGCGAATCGAAGTCTATCGCCTCGAGTTCGTCGTGGACCTTGGTCAGCCGTTCGATGAGGCCGGTCGTGTCGTTCACCAGATCTGGGAGCAGACCGCTCTCCCAGGCATCGAGGAGCCCCTGCCACCACTGGGTGTGCTGTGCCTCGTCCTCGGCCATGTGGGCGAAGAAGGAGGCGAGCGCCGGCTCGGTGCAGTCGCGTGCGAGCGTCTGGTACAACCTGTCCGCGAAGATGTCCATCTTCACGCAAAGGTCGAGGATCTCGCGCATCCCACTCCTCCAGTGCCTGGACAACTCCTCTTACCAGAGTACCATCACAGGCTGCTACCATGAGCGGATGATGTGGGAACCACGGACATACCGGCGGATCGTCGATGCCTCGGGACTCGTGGCGTCCACTGTCACCGTGCGCGAGACTGATCTCATGGTGCTTGCGACCCGCGACGTGTCGGCTCACGCGCTCAGGGCCGCCGAAACGCTCCGCTTCGAGCTCGAGCGCTACATTGCGGGACATCCGCGGTTCGCCGAGAGCTATGCGCCGGTGCAGGTGGAGACGAGTGCTCCCGACGTGGTGCTGGCCATGGCGTCTGCAGGTGAGGCTGCGGGGTGCGGGCCGATGGCGGCGGTGGCGGGTGCGATCGCCGAACGCGTAGCGCGCGCGCTCAAGGCGGTCTCGCCGGAAGTGATCGTGGAGAATGGCGGCGACATCTACGTGATGGGGCGGCTGCCACGCCGTGTGCTCCTCGTAGCCGGCGATTCGGCACTCTCCGGTAGAGTGTCGCTGGTACTGGATCCTGCATCACTGCCCCTTGCAGTGTGTACGTCTTCAGGGAAAGTGGGGCATAGTGTCAGCCTCGGCTCCGCGCATGCGGCCACGGTGATCGCTTCCGACGGTGCGCTTGCGGATGCGGTCGCGACGGTGCTCGGCAATCGCGTGCACGGTGCGGCGGATGTCGAGGGTGGGCTTGCATGGGCGTGCGGCGTTACCGGAGTGCGTGGCGCTGTGGTGATCGTGGGCGATACCATCGGTGCGCGTGGAGATGTGCGTTTGGAGCCGGTCGCCTGACAGGCTGCCGGGGCGCTTCCAGATAGGGATGGGGTGCAGGCATGGATAGCATCGACGAGCTGGATATGTTCGAGGCAGACCGGCGCCTTGCGCTGTACAACGAGTATCGCGATGCGGCGCGCGTGTTCACGTACTACATCGAGACCGAGCTGCGGGCCTATCTCGCCAATGGCGTGGACGTGCAGCCGGTCATCGGGTCCGGAGGCATCTACTTCAAGGTCACGCTCACCGATGTGTGGATCTACGAGGCCGAGAGGATGAACCGGTTCGTGCCCGAGGCGGTCATCTACTCGGTGAACGACGTCCACGTGCAGACGCTCAAGGGCGAGGAATAGGTGTCGGATGATCGCTGAAGGACCGGGGGCGCCGACCTCGCGCGATGACGCCGATCTGCGCGCGGAGAGGTTGCGCGCAGAGATCAGGCACCACGCCTGGCGCTACTACGTGCTCGACCGGCCCGAGATCTCGGACGCCGCCTATGACGCGCTCGTGCGCGAGCTCGAGGCTATCGAGGAGGCGCACCCTGACCTCGTAACAGCTGACTCTCCCACGCAGCGTGTTGGCGCGCCGCCGCTTGAGGCGTTCGCCCCGGTTACGCATGCGGAGCGGATGTACTCCCTGGACAACGCGATGGACCTCGGCGAGCTTGACGCGTGGCTGGAGCGTGTTGCACGTGAGGCTGCGGGTCGCGATCTCGGCTTCATGTGCGAGCTCAAGATCGACGGGAGTTCTCTTGCGCTTACGTACGAGGACGGCGAGCTGACCAGAGCCGCCACTCGTGGCGACGGTACCACCGGTGAGGACGTGACGGCCAACATCCGCACGGTGAAGGACGTTCCGCTCAGGATAGGTGTGCCGTCGCCAGACCTCGGTCGCACACCGCGGGCCAACGATGATGTCGCGGCGTCGCGTCTTGAGGTCCGCGGTGAGGTCTACATGCCCAAGGCGAGCTTCGATCGCTTGAACGACGAGCAAGAGGCCGCCGGACAGCCGCCGTATGCGAACCCCCGCAACGCCGCGGCCGGTGCGGTGCGCCAGAAGGACCCGGCGGTGACCGCCTCGCGCGACCTGGCGACCTTCATGTATCAGATCGCGGAGGTTCGCTCACTCGGTGTTACCAGTCAGCGCCAGGCACTTCAATGGCTGCGAGATGCTGGCTTCCGCGTGAACCCGGATGTGGAGTACTGCGCCACCACTCGGGAGGTGCACACGTATTGCGAACGCGCCGTAGCCCGTCGTGGCGAGCTGCCGTATGAGATCGATGGCGTGGTGGTCAAGGTGGACTCCTTCGCGCTCCAGGAAGAGCTCGGCTTCACCTCCAAAGCCCCTCGCTGGGCGATCGCGTTCAAGTTCCCGCCGGAGGAGAAGACCACCATCCTCCGCGACATCCGCGTTCAGGTGGGTCGTACGGGCGCGCTGACGCCGGTGGCCGAGTTCGATCCGGTGCTCGTGGCAGGCTCGACGATCGCGCGCGCGACGCTCCACAACGAGGATGAGATCCATCGCAAGGGTGTGCGCATCGGTGACACCATCATCGTGCGCAAGGCCGGCGATGTGATCCCTGAGGTGGTCGGGGCCGTGGAGCGGCTTCGCGATGGGAGCGAACGGGAGTGGCACATGCCCGCTACGTGTCCCAGCTGCGAGGGTCCAGTGTGGCGCGAGGAGGGTGAAGTCGTGCCGCGTTGCACCAACGCGGGCTGTCCGGCCCAGCGCCTCGAGCGGCTCGGCCACTGGGCTTCGCGTGGGGCGCTCGACATTGAGGGCATGGGGACCGAGATCATCGGTCGGCTCGTGGACGCCGGGCTGCTGCACGATGTCGCCGACTACTACACCCTCACATTCGAGAGACTCGCGGCGCTGGATCTCGGCCGGGTCAAGAAGGACGGCTCGCCGGTCCTGCTCGGCGAGACCATGGCTCGCAAGCTGCTCGACAGCATCACGGCAAGCAAGGACCGTCCGCTGGCGCGGCTCATCTTCGGTCTCGGCATCAGGCATGTGGGTGCGACGGTGGCCGAGGCGCTTGCGCGGGCATTCGGCTCACTCGATGCTCTGCTCGCGGCATCTACCGAAGATCTCGCATCGGTGGAGCAGATAGGTCCAAAGATCGCCGAGTCAGTGCGGGCGTTTGCGGAGAACCCGGACAATGTGGCGATCGTGCGGCGACTACAGGCTGCGGGTGTCCGCACGTCCGAGGAGGCAGGTGGGCCCGAACGGGAGCAGACGCTCGCCGGTACGACATGGGTGCTCACTGGTGCTTTGGAGCGATTCACCCGCACCGAGGCGGGCGAGGCGCTCAAGGCACTCGGCGCGAAGGTGAGCGGGAGCGTCAGCAAGAAGACGACGTATGTGGTGGCCGGTGCCGATCCCGGGAGCAAGTACACCACCGCGGTCGAGTTGGGCGTGCCGGTGCTCTCAGAGGATGATCTGGCGGCGGTTCTCGACTCGGGTGAAGCTCCGGGGGCAGGCCGGTGAGCCCGTACCGGGGCCGGGTGCGCCGACCGGTGTTCGCGCGATGAAGCAGGGCGCTCCGCTTTCGCTCGACCCTCGAGCATGTGACCGCTGTGGCGCGTGCGTGGCGGTGTGTCCGCACGACGCGATCAAGGTCGGCCGGACGTTCCTGAAGGTCGACTGGGGGCGTTGTGACGGG
Source organism: uncultured Coriobacteriaceae bacterium (assembly GCA_964582445.1). Lineage (GTDB taxonomy): Bacteria > Actinomycetota > Coriobacteriia > Anaerosomatales > Anaerosomataceae > Anaerosoma. The sequence continues at coordinate 14,947 of CAZOSR010000011.1, forward strand.
TGTGGTGCATGTGCGCGGGCCTGTCCACGGCGCGCGATCACGAAGCGCAGCGCCGGGACGGCGAGCCGCGCCGACTTGCGGGCCAAGCCGGTAGCGCGGAAGCGGACGTCAGGTGTGGCGACCGCTGGTCCCACTCCGCGAGCGCGGAGCGCCGCTGCCAAGGCTGTGAACAAGACACCCGGTCGCGAACCTCGGGGAGGCGCGCGCGGCGGGTTCCAGTGGACGCTTCTTGAGGCTGCCGCGATGCTGTCGGTGACGTTCTCGGTCTTCATGGTGAAGGAGGCCGTCTCAGCTTCAGCGTGGATGGCCGAACTCGACGCACAGGTGCAGCTGCTCCTCCGCGTGCTCGTGCTTGCGCTCTACTACGCCGTGCAGGTGGGCGTCATCGTATGGCTGGTGCGCCGGCGGGATGGCGATCCGGCGCGTGCGCTCGGTATCAGGCACGAGATGCGACCGCTGGGCGCGATGCTCAGGTCCGCCGGGCTGGTGGCAGCGGGGGTGGTCGTGACCCGGCTTCTGGCCTCAGTCTATGCGCTGATCACACGCGAGCTTGGACTGCTGCCGCAGTCCTCGGCTGACCTGCTCGAACTGTTCGGTCGAAACGCCGTCGGCTTTGGTCTGGCCGTGCTCATGGTGGTGCTCGTGGGCCCAACCGTCGAGGAGTTGGTCTTCCGGGGTGCTCTTCAGGAAGGGCTGGCGGCGCGTTTCGGCGCACGGATCGCAATCGTGGTGCAGGCGGCACTCTTTGCGGCGTTCCATCGGAGTTGGTGGCTGCTGTTCCCGACGTTCATCCTCGGTCTTGTCCTTGGGTGGCTGGCAGAAGACCGCGACAGTCTGTGGCCCCCGATCGCGCTCCACGCGCTGTACAACGCGATCACCGTGGTGGCAGCGTTCATGGTGAGTGCTCCAGCGGCGTGATCGTGCGCTGATGATCGGGCGACCGACGATCCGCGTCGGCGCTGTCTCGGGTATCATGGGGCGCGTCCGATGCACCCCGTCCGCGTGTTCCCTGGAGGCTCACTGAATGGCCATCACCGAAGCCGACGTCCGTCACGTTGCGATGCTTGCGCGCCTTGCGCTCACTGATGAGCAGGTGGGCTCGCTCACTGCCGAGCTGGGTGCCTTGCTCGGCCATATCGACGAGCTCCAGAACCTCGATCTCGAAGGCGTGGAGCCAACGGCGCATCCACTCTCGATGACCAATCGCACGCGGGCCGACGTGGTGGTTCCGGGTCTGCCCCGTGAGGAGGCGCTCAGGAACGCGCCCGACACCGACGGTACCGCGTTCGTGGTGCCCACGATCACCGGCGGAGGGGATGCGTCATGACGGCGCTCGACCTCTCTGCGCTTACCGCGCGTCAGGTGCGCGATGCCATCGCTGCGGGCGAGTTCTCGGCACGCGAAGCTGTTGATGCCGCCTATGCGCGCATCGAGGCGCTTGACGGTGATGTCCACGCATTCCTGCAGCTCACCCCCGAGCTGGCATACCCGGCCGCAGATCGTGTCGATGCCGCGCGCGCTGCGGGCGAGGACCTCGCGCCGCTCGCGGGCGTTCCGGCGGGCATCAAGGACAACATGAACCTGATCGGCACGCGCACCACATGCTCGAGCCGCATGCTCGAGAACTACGAGAGCGTCTACGACTGCACCGCCGTGCGGCGGATGCTCGACGCCGGCGCCCTGCCGATCGGCAAGCTCAACATGGACGAATTCGCGTTCGGCTCCTCCACCGAGAACTCCGCGTTCGGACCCACGCGCAATCCCTGGGATCTGGAGCGCGTACCCGGTGGCTCCTCAGGCGGTAGCGCAGCGTCGGTCGCCGCGGGTATGGTGAGCATCTCGCTCGGTAGCGACACGGGCGGTTCGATCCGCCAGCCGGCCGCTCTCACGGGAACCGTCGGCCTCAAACCCACCTACGGCCGGGTCAGCAGGTACGGCGTTGTAGCGTTCGGCTCCTCGCTCGACCAGATCGGTCCTTTTGGGAAGAACGTTGACGACGCCGCGCTCGTGCTGGAGGCGATCTCCGGTGAAGACCCTCACGATGCCACCTCGGCGACTGATGCGGTCGAGGCGTATGCGGCTGCACTCGGCAGCGACGCCCGTGGTCTGAGGGTAGGCCTCGCTACCGACATACTGGAGATGGAGGGCTGTGCGGCCGAGGTGAAGCAGAGCGTGCTCGCCGCTGCCGAGACCTTTGCCTCGCTCGGTGCCGAGGTGGGTGAGGTCGCCCTGCCGAGCGCGAAACACGGTCTCTCCGCGTACTACATCATCGGTCCGGCCGAGGCGTCGTCGAACCTCGCGCGCTTCGATGGCATCCGGTACGGGCATCGCGTGGAAGACGCAGCCGATGTGATCGACCTCTACACACGCTCGCGAGTAGAAGGCTTCGGCCCGGAGACCATCCGCCGCATCATGCTCGGGACGTATGCGCTTTCCGCTGGCTACTACGATGCGTACTACGGCCAGGCACAGAAGGCTCGCACTCGCATCATCGAGGACTTCCGAGCGGCGTTCGAGCGCTTCGACGTTGTGCTCACGCCTACCACACCGGAGCCGGCGTTCCGCTTCGGCGAGAAGTCGGATCCCTTCACGATGTACCTGAACGACTTCTACACGATTCCGGTGAACCTCGCCGGTAACTGCGCCATCAGCGTGCCGAGCGGCCTGTGCTCCTCCAGTGGCATGCCGATGGGGTTGCAGATCATTGGTGACTACTTCGCCGAGTCGACCGTGCTCAGGGCGGCGGCGGCGTATGAGGCAGCCCTCGGGTTCGACACCACGCCGCCGCTGGTGAGCAACCTGACCGCCGGCCGGTAGTGGACGCTCTCCGGTTGTCGGAAGCTGTCGCGCGGGCCGTCGTGCCGTGCCGCGATAGGGTACATACCTGCCGATAACGGTGGCGTCCGCGTGCGCGGATGTTGTTGATCGGGGGGAATGGCCATGCGCAGTCCTGTGCGGTCGTTGTTCGTCGCATGCGTGACCGTCGCGATGGTGCTCGGGGTGATGCCGCACAGCGCGTTCGGGGCGCTCAGTGTCACCTGGGAGCGCAGTTGGGGGCAGGTGGACGACACGCCGCCGTACGAGGACGGCGCGTTCTACGCGCCCTCCGACGTCGCGGTCGACAAGTGGGGGAACGTGTTCGTGGCCGGCGGATGGTCCGGGGACGATCGCATCCAGATGTTCACCTCCGATGGCGTGTTCGTGAAGAAGTACGACGCGCCGGGGACCGCTGCCGGACAACTGAGCCAGCCGAGGACCCTCACTACGGACCGATGGGGCGCAATCTACGTCGGGCAGCAGGGCAATGACCGCATCGAGGTCTTCAACCCGCTGCTGTACAACCACAGCCGTACCATCGAGACGCCGTCCACACCCGCCCACGACGTGGTCGGTCTCGATGTCGCGTTGGACGGCAGGATCTTCAATACGCGCCAGTGGGTGGATGTCCAGGTGCGCGACAAGTTTGGCGAGTACGTCAGCTCCATCACACCTCCCACCCCGATGGGACTGGGTGTCTCGCAGGACGAAGAACTCTACATCGCGGTCGATGGTGACGGGACCGAGCCGGACAACATGATCGGCGTCTACAATCCGGACCTGTCTCTGAAGTGGGCGTGGGGTGGGACAGGCACCGGTCCGGGACAGTACTCGCGGCCGTTCGATATCGACGTCGACCCCGCATGCAACATCTTCGTGGTCGAGTGGCTCGGCAACCGTGCTCAGGTGCTGTCGCAGAACAGCGATCCGCTCGCGCTCTTCGGCTCGGCCGCGTTCCCGCCGGACCAGCAGTTCGCGGCACCCATGGGGCTCGGTGTCGGGCTCGATCGCACGGTGTATGTTGCCGACACGGCTCACAGCCGTATCTCCAAGTGGAGTGTCACCACTCCGGCGACAGAGGCCGAGGTGGCGGGCACGAACCGCTATCTGACGGCGATCGAGGCCTCCAAGAAGGCCTACCCGAACGGCGCCCGGGTGGTCGTTCTCGCGACAGGTGAGAACTGGCCGGACGCGCTCGGCGGCGCGGCGCTTGCGGGAGCGGCTCAGGGGCCGCTGCTGCTCACGCCGGCGAACGCGCTGCTGCCCGAGGTCGCTGCCGAGATCGCGCGACTCAAGGCGGAGCACGTGTACGTCCTCGGTGGAGCCGGTGCGATCAGCGATGACGTGTACGCGGATGCGGTTGGTGCGCTCGTCGACCCGTACGACTCAGGCGCCCGCC